>KB900550.1 GCA_000378905.1 actinobacterium SCGC AAA028-A23 | reverse complement strand
CTGGTAGGAACCGTGTATGCAAACTCCATTAACTGGATAAATGCTGCACTAGCCTTGATAGTTTCACTATTCCTACAAATTGCAGTTAATTATGCAAATGACTACTCAGATGGTGTTAGAGGAAGTGATACCAACAGAGTTGGTCCAATCAGATTGGTAGCCTCTGGCTTAGCAAGTGCGAAATCTGTAAAAAATGCATCTTTGTTATCTGTTTCAATCGCAGCAATATCTGGATTATTTCTTGCAATAAATATCTCTTATTGGCTGGTTGCCGTTGGTGCAATTTCAATCTGGGCAGCCTGGGGATATACGGGTGGAAAAAAACCTTATGGCTACTTTGGCTTCGGTGAAATTTCAGTTTTTGTCTTTTTTGGTTTAGTTGCCACGATTGGAAGTTATTACGTTCAAACTCAACAAATCAATTGGCAAATTATTTTATTGTCATTCCCGATAGGCTCACTTTCATGTGCGATTCTTTCAGTGAATAACTTAAGGGATTTACCTGAAGATGCCAAGGTAGGTAAGCGCACGCTCGCTGTTCAAATAGGTGAGAAAAATGCTAGAAAGTTTTTTGTATTCTTAGTTACCTCCTCTCAAGTATTGGCTATTTTGGCAGGGTTTATAAATGAATTTGCATTTATAACTGCTCTTTGTTTGCCACTTACTTCCCAAGTTGTAAAGAAAGTCAGCGGTGGAGCAGTCGGATCCGAGTTGATCTTGGTTCTAAAGAAAACCGCTAATCTGCAATTATTTATGGCAATCTTGCTGGCTTGCGCTTTTGTAATCTAAAAAGGCTAAACTAAGGGCATGATCAAATACCTACTTATCTTGGTGATCGCTTTAGACATTTATACGCTAATTGATTGCGCTATGACCCCACAGGATAAAGTTAGAAGATTTCCTAAATGGGCTTGGTTACTAATAATTGTTCTGACTGGATTTATTGGTGATATCGCTTGGTTTATAGCTGGACGACCACGTAGACCAAGACCTAATCGAGGTGGGCGTGGGCGAATTATCCCGCCAGATGATGATCCTGATTTCTTAAGGAAGTTATAAACCAGAATATGTATGGCGGCCCGTGCCCCAAACATTTATATAAATGTAATTAAACAAAAAGGTTGAGCCGGCTAACAAACACAGCCAAGCTGCTTTTCTTCCGCGCCAACCAATAGTTACTCGAGCATGTAAATAAGCTGCATATGCAACCCAGGTTATGAATGCCCAAGTTTCTTTTGGATCCCAACCCCAATAGCGTCCCCAAGCAGCTTCGGCCCAAATTGCTCCAGCAATTACTGAAAATGTCCAAAGTGGAAATACTAAAGCAACTAAACGATAAGAAAGATTGTCTAATACTTCTAGCGAAGGCAACTTTTCTGCCCAGACAGGTCGTACACCTTTTTGTTCATAACGATCCAAAATTAGATAAGTAGCCGCTATGCAATTTGCTAATAGGAATACTCCTCCAGAAATAATTGCAGCGGATACATGTATGGCAAGCCAAGGAGATTTTAGAGCCGGCATTAATGGGGCACTTGGCCGATAAAGCAATGTAACAGCAGTTCCTAAAGTTAATAAAGTTGAAAGTGCAACGGGAAGCCCTAACCACCTTAATTTATATTTTTTTAGCGCGAATAAATAAGCAGCGCTAAATGCTAGTGCTCCAGTAATTGAAAACTCATACATATTTCCCCACGGGACTCGATTGGCAGAAATTCCTCTGAATACGACTCCAGGAAGTAAAAGTAAAAACCCAATGACCATAAAAGCTGAAGCTAATCTTCCAATTCTTTCGGTTCTTGAAAAATCTAACTTAGTTTTTTTAACACTTTTGGCAGGAGTTTTGACTGACCATGCAACCTCAATTGCGTGAGCAAAAAAAGCGAGTGTATAAAACAACATTGCAGCATAAATTAAATTGTTTGATAACAACGCCGCTGAATTATCGCTCATTACTCATCTCCTTAACCAACTCATCTATTTCTTGCTCTAACCCAGGTATTCCATTCTTAGCAAGGCCAGCTACTTGGGTCTTACCTGATTGCTTAACCCAAATTCTTCGTTGCCTTGTAAACAATGAAATTAACAAACCTAATATCGCAAGTATTGCACCTACAAGTGCAAAACCTTTACCTGGATCATTAACTATTTGTAAGTTAACCCAAGATTTCCATCCTGTAAATGTGATGCTGCCCTCACCAAAATCATAACTTTCATTTAAAACTAAAGCTTTCAATCCAATTCGCTCCATTTTGCTGGTATCAATCCGGTAAACAGATTGCGGGATACCAGTGTTTAGACCTAAATCACCTTTCCAAATCGAAACTAACAATCGTGGATCTAAAACTTCAGGGTAAGAAGAAAAACCACCTCGGATTGGATCCCGGTCTGCAGTTGGTAAGAATGAACCCACAAAACCAATTTGAGGATCCATATCTGGAATCTTTATCGCTCCGATTGAAGACAGGTTTGTATCCTGTGGAAGAAATGGAGTTGGTCCATCAAAAATAATCTTTCCTGATTTATCGCGAACTATAACAATTGGAGAGTAACCATTCGCCTGCAAGTAAATTTTGGTGCTGCCATATGCCAGGGGTTGATTTACTTTAATTGTTTTTTTAATTTCTTTAGACCCTGCGGGGTTAGCTGTTAAAACAGTTAATTCATAATCAATTGCGGCATTGGTTACTGGATCATATTCAGCTTTGAAATCTGTAACAGTTAAGGAAAAAGGCGGTAAAGAATCTTCTGCTTGATATTTTCCAAAACTTAAAATGTCATAAGAGGTTGGAGTATTAATAAACCTATCGCCAACATTAACTATTGCATCGCCACGGCTTCCCAATAAAGAACCGATACCAACTGCGAGTAAAATCAGAACTAGTGATAAGTGAAATAACAAATTGCCTGTTTCACGGGCGTAGCCTTTTTCAGCCGAAATGGAGTTTTCATCTCTTCTAATACGAAAATGCTTCTTCCGTAAGAACTTTTCAACTTTATCAAGATCAATTTTCTTGATTTCAGTGTAGAACTCCATGCGATCCAAATACTTTGGTGTTAAAGGTGGCTTTGCTCCAATTGCCTTCAAATGCTCAATACTTCTGGGTAGAACACAGCCGATTAAAGATATAAATAAGAGAAGATAAATTGCGCTAAACCATGGTGAACTAAAAACATTAAATAGACTTAGGCGATCAAGCCAAATCGCAGTCTCAGGATTTTCTGCAAAAAATTGCTTTACCTGAATTGGGTTTTGACTACGTTGAGGAAAAAGCGAGCCCGGAATCGCTGCAACTGCAAGTAAAAGCAAAAGAATTAAAGCTGTACGCATGCTGGTTAATTGACGCCAACACCAACGTAAAAATGATCGGGTATCTAATACTGTGCTCATTATATTATTGGTATAAATCCGCTAATTAGATCTCGTAAACTATTCATAAATTGGTCCCAAAGATTACTAACTTGCAATAACCCAATAAGTATTAGTAACGATCCGCCAATTTTTGTGATTAGGTTTCCACGCTTTGAAATAAACTTCCGCATTGGTTCAGCTTTATCTAGAAATAATCCCATTAAAATAAATGGTAATCCAAGGCCAAGACAATAGGCTGCTGAAAGGATTGCTCCTCGTTGAGCAGTAGCACTTTGAATTGCAAGAACTTGAACAGCCCCCAAAGTTGGACCTATACAAGGAGTCCATCCGATACCAAATGCAAAGCCAAGTAAAGGTGCTGAAATTAATCCACTACGCAATCTCCAAGATGGCTTGAAGCTTCGATAAAACTTCTCATTTAATAGAAATATCAAACCCAAAGCTATAGTCAAGCAACCAAGAGCAATAGAAATTGGTCTGGAATTCTCAGATATTTTTGAGCCCAGTTCTCCAAATAAAATTCCATAAGAAACAAAGAGGAAAGTGAATCCCAGAACAAACAGTACTGAGCCAAGAAAAACTCGACTTCTGCTTTTTACATCACTCATTCCAGATGCATAAGAAAGATATCCTGGAACTAATGGGATAACACAAGGTGAGAAAAAAGAAATCAAACCAGCTAGAGCTGCAATGAACATGGCAATCAACAAGTTTGCATCAAAGATTTGGTTAATTAAGAACTCAATCATTTGATAACACCTTATCCAACATTTTCTTTAAACCAGCAACTGTCACTTCCCCGCTAATTCTGACTGCTATTTTTCCCTCTTTATCCAGAATTAATGAGGTAGGAATTGCATTTGGAATGAGTGATCCTCCAAAGCCAAGAATTAATGAATCATCTATAAAAGTTGGATAGGTAAGATTATAATTTTCATAAAATGCCTTTGCCGAAGACAAATTATCGCGAGTTAATATCCCAGCAAATTGCACATCTGGATAGTTAACAGAAAATTCTTGTAAGACTGGTGCCTCTGCCCGGCATGGAGCACACCAAGACGCCCAGACATTAATCACAGTAACTTGATTTTTATTTAAGGTTATCTTTCCTGAAGTTAAAGTCTCACCCGACAGAACAGGTGCTGTTTTTCGATCAGCTTTTTCAACAAATGTTGCAATTCCACTGCCTGATATAAATGAATTTTCATTTTGGGAAGAAACTCCACCACCCGCGCAAGAGGTTAAAAGCAGCGCGGATAGAAATACTAAAATTATTTTCATTTTTGTAAGGGCAATAAATGTTTGGCAGGTTCATTATAAGAAACACCACAGACCATGCCTTCACTATCTAATTCAAAAGATGTAACAGAGGCCAGCGTGCACTGACGTTTTCTTGGATCGTGAATTAATCTACGTCCTTCAATTGCTGACCTTAAAATCCAGATTGGAAGTTGGTGAGAAACACAAATAGCATCTTTGCCTGCCGCCGCATCACGAGCAGCAAAAAGAGCTTTCAACATTCTGTTAATAATTATTTCGTATGGCTCACCCCAGGAAGGTTTAAAAGGGTTATATAAATAGCGCCAGGATTTTGGGTGTTTAAGCACTCCACTTCCTAATTCAAATTTCTTACCTTCGAAAACGTTACTGGCTTCGATCAAATTGCTATCAAGATTTAATGAAAGCTTATGGGTATCAATAATTGGTGCAACAGTTTCTTGTGCCCTTTGTAGAGGCGAGGAATGAATTGCTCCGAGATTTAAATCTTTAGACCATTCAGCCACGACTTGTGCCATTTGATTACCACGTTCGCTCAAACGCCATCCTGGTTGTAGACCATAAAGAATTTTCTCTGGATTATGAACCTCGCCATGTCTGACGAAGTGAATCATTTGTGCCATGGTGTAAGCATAAAGCAGGAGAATTCAGGCTGGTTCGCTAAGGTAGTGATATGGCGCTCATAGAAAAGCGAATCGCGTTTTTTGACGTCGATAACACCTTATTAAAAGGTTCCACAATCTTCTTTTTGGGACGTGGGATGTACCAGCGCGGTTTTTTTACAAAAAAAGATATCTCAGCATTTGTACTGGCCAATATCAGATATCGCCTAACTGGCAAAGAGAACAAAGATGAAATTGCTAGATTTCAAAATGCTGCAACTGAGTTCATCAAAGGCCACAACGTAATTGAGATTGAAAAAATTGGCCAAGAAATTTATGAAGAGTATGTTTCACCAGCAATTTGGCAGGGTACGGTGGAGATTGCAAAAGAACATTTGGCTAAAGGTGAAGAGGTTTGGTTGGTAACTGCTACGCCCCTTGACATGGCAAATCTGATGGCAAAAAGACTGGGATTTACGGGAGCGTTGGGAACTAAGGCAGAAATTATTGATGGGGTTTACACTGGAAAGATTATTGGAAACTTATTGCACGGCAGAGAAAAGGCATCTGCAATTAAGAAATTAGCAATTGAAAAAAACTTTGAACTTAAGAATTGCTATGCATACTCAGACTCACATCACGATATTCCGCTTCTTGAATCAGTTGGAAATCCAAGAGCCATTAACCCAGATGCACTTCTTGAAATTCGGGCCTACCGAGATAATTGGCCGGTTTACGATTTTCGTAGGGCTAGAAGAATTAAAAAAATATTAGGACCAGCCGCTGGGCGACTTGCTGCCTTCGGCTCATTAATCTCTCCTCGGAAGCTAAAGCGCAAAGGGTAAATAGACCAAGCAAAACCCGAGTAAAGTAAGCCAGTTATGTCTACTGTCGCGATCACTTTTGCTGATGAGTTGCGCGCAAGGGGCGATGATGCATTGGCTTCAATATTTAAACTTAGACCAGATTTAGTCTCGCCAGTTCCAAATGATTTTTCTGCTCTTGCAGCCCGTGCCACCTCCACTCCATCACTTGTTCGCGCTCTGGATTCAATAAATATGTGGCACTACCAAATAATTGAAGCAGCTTGCGCGCTACCAGAGCCTTTTAAAAAATCAGAAATTGTTGCAGTGACAAGTGAAGAAACTGCATTTGCTTTAGATCGCCTATGGCAGATGGGATTGCTTTACAAAGAGGGAAACAACTACCGAACGCCAACTAATCTAAAAATGTTAATTGGGGATGAACCGGCAGGTCTTGGGCCGATCGCTGTAAAGAAATTTGATTTTTCAATACTTAAAGAGATTCCTAAAGCATCAGAGGAAGTTTTAGCTAAATTAACTTGGGGCCCACCGCGAGGGCAAATTGGGAACATTAAGAAACCTGGCAACGCAATTGGTTGGTTATTGGATAACGGAGTGCTTGTAGCTTTGGATTCAAATACTGTTGCTTTACCTAGAGATGTTGCAATTAAGTTGCGCGGTGGAAAAATTCATAAAGATATGGTTTCTAAAGCCCCAAATTTGATTGGTAAAGAGGTAGTCCAAAAGCAGATTGATTTAGCGGCCATTGCAAATATCTCAACAATTCTTCGTTGGTGTGAAGAATTGCTACACAATCTATCTGATGAGCCACCCACCGCACTTAGAACTGGTGGACTAGGTGTAAGAGATCTGAAGAAAATTGCTGAGCATTTAGGCATTGATGAAACATGTGCTGGGTTTGTTGCTGAACTTTGTTATTTAGGTGGATTGCTTGTAATTGATTCAGATGACCAAATATTGCCAACCTCAGCATTTGATATTTGGTTAACAAAATCTGCAGAAGAAAGATGGTATTCATTGGTAGTACTTTGGTTAGATACATCAAGAGTAAGTGGATTGATTGGGAAAAATAGTGATAAGAATGTTGCGCCACTAGGCCCAGAACTTGATCGCGCTGGAGCCAGTCTTATAAGAAGAAGCACACTTAAAGTTTTGAACGATAATCCCCAATTAACGCCTGATGTTAAATCATTGCAAGAAATAGTTAAATGGATTAACCCGCAAAGAGCAAACAATGATTATGTTGAATGGACACTGCGAGAAGCAGAATGGCTAGGAATTACTGGACAAGGCGCGCTTTCAACATTTGGTTCTAACTTACTTAATGAAAAAGAAGTGTTAGAAATTGAATCTGCCTTACCTAAGCCGGTTGACCATATTCTTATTCAAGCTGACAACAGTGCAGTTGCACCAGGACCATTAACGCCTGAATTGGCATCTGAAATGGGAACAATTGCTGATATTGAAAGTAGAGGCGGTGCAACTGTCTACCGATTTAGTGATAGTTCAATTAGACGAGGTTTAGACCATGGCAAAACTGGTGATCAGATAAAAACATTTTTAAGTAAGATCTCAAAAACTCCAATGCCTCAGCCGCTTGAATATTTAATCACTGATATCGCAAAGCGCCATGGCAGGCTGCGAGTTGGTAGTGCTCACACATATATCCGTTGCGAAGATGAAGGTTTGGTCCAGCAAATTTTGCATGATAAAAAATGTGAGCACTTAAGATTGCGTAAAATTGCACCACAAGTTCTCGTTACTGATTTTGAATTAGCTGAGGTAATTGGAGAGTTAAGAGAGTTTGGATACTTACCGGCAGCTGAAAATTCTGGCGGGGTCTTGCTTTCACAACCCAATCTAAGGCGTTCAAAATCTAGGCCAAAGCCACCGAGAATAATTTCGGAATTTACTGCACCAAAAGATGCAATCGTAACTGCTGCTGTTAAAACAATTAGAGCAGGTGAACGAAGTAAAAAAGTTGAGCCAATAATTCCTGGCACATCTTCTAATGAGACTTTGGCATTAATTAATCAATACATAAATGAAGGTAAAAGTTTGATTATCAGCTATGCCGATAATAATGGTGGTGTCTCTAACCGAATCATCGAGCCAATCTCTATTTCTCTTGGCACCCTGACAGCAAGGGATGAAACTTCCGATGAAATACTCCAATTTCGCATACCTAGGATCAATGGAGTCGCACCATCACTCACCAAATCTGAAAATAAGGCAGACTTAGACCTATGACCGCACTAACTGACCTTAAGCGCTTAGTGGAATGTGAATCTCCTACCGAAGATTTAGTTGCGTGCAATCAAGTGGTTGATTTAGCCATTGAAATAACTAATTCACTATTAAAGGTTAAAGCAGAAAAAGTAATGGAAAATGGTAGACCGGTTTACTGGTGGGGCAGCAAATCACCCAAAATAGTTTTACTCTGTCATATAGATACAGTTTGGCCAAAAGGATCTTTTACTCCGACTTGGCAAGTAAATGGTGATGTAGCAACTGGGCCAGGTGTATTTGATATGAAGGCAGGTTTTATTCAGGCTCTTTACTCTTTGGTTGGAATTGAGCATTTGGAAAATCAAATTGCTCTAGTAGCAACAACAGATGAAGAAACTGGAAGTGCTACCTCAAAAGATCTAATTGCTCGACTTGCAAAAGCAGCAGATGCAGTCTTAGTTTTTGAAGCATCCTTAGATGGAAAAGTTAAAACTGGTCGCAAAGGTACGGCTATGTATCAAATTAAAGTAACTGGCCTTGCTTCTCACGCTGGGCTTGAACCAGAAAAGGGAATTAATGCGACAACTGAGATTGCAAAACTTGTATTACAAATAGCATCGTTGGAAAATCAAAAGTTTGGTACCACCGCTGTACCTACAGTTCTACATTCAGGCACTACAACAAATACTGTGCCAGCTTTTGCCACATTAGATGTTGATGTTAGGTCTTTTACTAAATCAGAGCTTGAAAGAATTGATAATGCAATTAGAACTTTAAAAAGTGATGTCGCAAAAGTTGAGGTCACTGGTGGAATAAATCGGCCACCACTTGAAGAATCCAGTACCAGTGAGTTACACGCAAAGTTTGAAAAAGTAGCTGCTTCACTTGACTTTCCTGAAATTGGAAAAGCTAGTGTTGGTGGTGCAAGCGATGGCAATCTTGCTGCAGCTGCTGGTGCCAAGGTTTTAGATGGGCTAGGTGCAGTCGGACATGGCGCTCATGCCCCAACTGAATTTATAAATGTTTCATATCTTGAACCACGAATAAAACTAACTAACGCTTTTATCGTTGAGTTGCTGAAATGAGTGATGGCCCACTAATTGTTCAAAGTGATAAAACACTTCTATTAGATATCGATCATATTCTCTCTGATGAATGCCGCAGATCTATTGCTTCATTTGCTGAGTTAGAAAAATCTCCTGAACATATTCATACCTATCGACTAACACCGCTTGGACTTTGGAATGCCAGAGCCTCTGGTCATGACGCTGAAGAAGTAATTGATATTTTAATTAAGTACTCAAGATATGCGGTGCCGCATGCACTGTTGGTCGATATCGCAGAAACAATGTCCAGGTATGGTCGCCTTCGACTTGAAGCCCACCCAGTTCATGGATTAATACTGGTTTCAAATGATGCAGCAGTATTAAAAGAAGTAACTCGAGGAAAAAAAGTTGCCCCGATGCTCGGTAAACAGCTAGATGATGAAACTATTGTTGTTCATCCTGGCCAACGTGGTTTTTTAAAACAAGCACTACTTAAATTAGGGTGGCCGGCTGAAGATTTTGCGGGATATGTTGATGGCGAACATCATAAAATAACACTTAGGCAAGATGGTTGGAAAATTCGTAAGTATCAAGAGTTAGCTGCCGAAGGATTTTGGCATGGTGGATCTGGAGTTGTAGTTCTGCCCTGTGGTGCCGGAAAAACCATTGTTGGCGCTGCTGCTATGGCTCATGCCAAAGCAACTACCTTGATTTTAGTTACCAATACCGTAGCTGCGCGTCAGTGGCGTGATGAATTACTTCGCCGAACTGATTTAAATGAAGATGACATTGGCGAATATAGTGGCGCTAAAAAAGAGATTCGCCCAGTAACTATCGCAACATATCAAGTTATGACTACCCGTAAAAAAGGTGTATATGCACACTTGGATTTATTTGATGCAATTGACTGGGGATTAATAATTTATGATGAAGTGCACCTTTTACCTGCTCCGATTTTCAGGTTTACCGCAGATATTCAATCCCGCCGCAGATTAGGGTTAACTGCAACTTTAGTTAGAGAAGATGGCATGGAAGGTGAAGTTTTCTCACTGATTGGTCCAAAGCGATTTGATGTACCTTGGAAAGAAATTGAAGCGCAAGGATATATTGCACCGGCTGACTGTGTTGAGGTGCGAATAACCTTGACTGATGCAGAGCGTTTGAACTATGCGACCGCAGAACAAGAAGACCGCTATCGGTTTTGTTCAACTTCACAAACTAAAAAAGAAGTAGCAGTTGCTTTGGCTAAGCAACATGCGAATGATCAGGTTTTAGTTATTGGTCAATATATTGATCAGTTAGACCAGCTCTCAGAAGCACTGGGAGTTCCGGTTATTAAAGGTGACACACCAATTAAAGAGCGAGAACGACTTTATGCATTATTTCGTACTGGAGAATTGAAATGTTTAGTAGTTTCTAAAGTTGCAAATTTCTCTATTGACTTGCCAGAAGCAACGATAGCAATTCAAGTTTCTGGCACATTTGGTTCTAGACAAGAAGAAGCTCAGCGGCTCGGTCGAATTCTAAGACCAAAGGCGGATGGCAGAGGAGCAAGGTTTTATTCTCTTGTCGCACGAGACACCATTGACCAAGATTTTGCGCAGAATAGACAGAGATTCTTGGCTGAACAGGGTTACGCCTACCGAATCATTGACGCAGATGAGATTTTAAAGAAGTAATTAAGATTTAATCGCTTTAATAAATCTTTCGACATCAATACGCCAATAATCATGAACTTGGTCATCAATCAAAATAACTGGAACCTCATCATTGTATTTTTCTTGCAAAGTTTTGACATCATCAATTAACTTGATTTCTAGTTCAAAATCTATCTCTGAATTAACTGATTTAATTTTATCTATTGCAATCTCGCATAGATGACAGCCTGAGCGAGAATAAACAGTTACTTTTTTCATCACGATCCAAGATCTTTACTGCAATTACTAATATTGAAGTTGAGTACTATGTGTTTTTGCTTAAATGTTGCTGATATATAAGATGGCTGCACTGCCTAATCATCGCAGACTGTTAGCCTTCATCCTGTGCGCAATCGATCAATTCTAACCTCGGCCCTGCTGGCGATAGGACTGCTCGTTGCCCCTACTACATCTGAATCATCAAATGCACTTGAAATAAAAGTTGCTCCAGCTAATTGGGGACATATTTATGCAAGTAATGGATCGGTTTCAATTGAGTCAAAACCTAGAGTTCCAATTGCAAATCTTGAGCCAAAAAGCTCTTTTGTAATTAATTTCAATACAGTTCCTTCTTTTGCAAAACCTGCAGTTCAAACTGCAGTAGATATATGGTCTGAAAATTTCACTTCGACTGTTCCTGTAAATGTAAATGTTAAATGGGGCAGCGCAGCTAGTTTTGGCATTCTTGCCTCTGCAAGCTCTAAAAGTAATTATGCAAACTTTAATGGTGCACCTGATAAAACACTTTACTACGCCTCGGCATTAGCAAACGCTTTGGCTGGAAAAGATTTAGACCCTGCCAACCCAGAAATAGAAATATCCATAACTTCTAATGCGCCTTGGTACTACGGTATTGATGGAAAATGTCCTGCGCGAAGTTATGATCTTGTTTCAGTGATTTTGCATGAAATGGGACATGGTCTTGGTTTCATGTCCGGGAGTTACTATGACAGCGGATCAGGTTTTGGAAGAGTAGATCTACCAACTCCATTTGATGCGTATGCTCAATTACCAGATGGTCGAAGACTTGCTGATATGCCTTCTCCATCAATTGAGACTGGGAAAGCACTAACTTCAAACTTAGTTTGGTCGGGCGAAATTGCGGTTAAATCAAATGGTGGAGTAAAGCCAAAACTCTACACACCATTTACTTGCCAAGTCGGAGTAAAAGATCCTTTTGGCCAAACTGTATCT
>KB900549.1 GCA_000378905.1 actinobacterium SCGC AAA028-A23 | reverse complement strand
CCAAGGCCAAACTGGTATTTGGGTATGGGTGCCAAACTTGGGCACCATAACCCCAATCTCGATCCAAAGTTGTAACAGAGGTTGTCATGCGCTTTAGCCAATTATTATCAATTACTTTATTTGGCCCTGCATACCCGCCATTTAGAAACAACATTCCAATTCGTCCATAATCAATTGCTGATGCATTAAAGCAACAAAAAGTCTTCTCAGTTCCACCAATTCGATCAACATTCCAAGTTGCTGGGTATTTAGCACCTACAACTTGCCAAACATTTTGACTGAAGTAGTCAGCAACCTTTTTTCCAGTTACTTTCTTAATAATCATTCCAAGCATTTGTGTATCAACGCTGCGATACTCGGATTTACTACCCGGCTCAAATGCCATCTTTCGGTTATGTTTTAAAAACCAATCAACATCGGTTGAGGCATACATCTGTGCAATTGCAACACCCCAACCAGCAGGTCCAGCCGGATAGTTATCACTGACACCAACACCTGCTTGCATATCCAAAAGGTCTTTTATCTTTACTAAATCAAAACTAGTTCCCGCCTTTAGATTTGGGAAATAATCAACAAACTTGTCACTTTCTTTAATCTTTCCTTGGGCAATTAACTGGCCAATCATTATTGAGGTCATAGTTTTTGCGACAGAGTAAGAGGGAAGCTGGGTGCTCTGTGAAACTCCATCTTTGTACCATTCATATGTCATTACGCCATTTCTAATGACAACAAATGCATTGGTATCGGTTTGCTTTAGGAACTCACTAAATGCAAGTGAGGTTCCCTTATACATAATCTCAGATGGCATTTTTTCTGAAGCAACCGGGATTGATATCGGTTTATCTGAAGGATCAATTACATGCCATGGCATCAATGTTGGAGTTTTAGAGGCTGGTGCTAAACCTAATTTTATTGCAGCAATTGGTTCGGGATAGTGGATTACCTTTGTAAAGATGAACAAGGCGGCATATAAAAGCGCGATGGTTATCACGGTATTGCGAATAATTCGAACCAAACGCATCATTTGCATAGCCTATTTCACCGTAGGCTTAGACCATGGACGCCACAGCGATTATCGCCGAATTAGCAAAGAAGGCTCGCATAGCTGCGTGCTCACTCGCTAACTCCTCTGAATCTGCTCGCAATCAAATCTTGTTAAATATTGCTGATGAGTTAGAGAAAAACTTAGATTCAATCTTAAAAGCTAATCAAATTGATATGGCAAATGCTAAGAGTTCGGGGATGAATCAATCATTGCAAGATCGGCTATTACTTACTAAAGATCGAGTAATGGCAATGGCTAACTCTTCTAGGAATATTGCAAAATTACCTGATCCACTTGGTAGGTTGCTTGTGGAGCGAAACTTAGAGAATGGATTAAATCTAAAACAGGTATCGGTCCCATTTGGCGTAGTAGGAATGGTTTATGAAGCCCGTCCAAATGTAACTATTGATGCAGCGGTGATACTAATCAAATCTGGAAATGCTGCCTTACTACGTGGCTCATCCTCGGCGGTTGAAAGCAACCAAATTCTAATTAAGTTGATGAAACAAGCTTTTGCATCAAGTGAGATTTCACCTGATGTTATTCAATTAGTCCCATCAGATGACAGATCAACTGTAAGTGCCCTGCTAACAGCCCGCGGAAAAGTTGATCTGGTTATTCCACGTGGAAGTGCTCAACTAATTAATTCAGTTGTAAGTGAGGCTACAGTCCCAACAATTGAAACTGGTGCTGGTGTTTGCCATGTCTATGTTGATAAATCTGCAGATCTTGAGAAAGCGATTGCAATTTTAATCAATTCTAAATGTGATCGCCCTAGTGTTTGCAATGCCGCGGAGACACTACTAATTCACAAAGATATAGCAGAGCAATTCACTCCAATTGCTTTGAAGTCGTTGATCGCCTCGGGTGTGGTAATTAACTGTGATCAGGCAACAATGGCGATTGCAAAGCAAACGGGCTTAGCAGTTAATTTAGCTAGCGATGATTCTTGGTCCACTGAGTACGGGACCTTAGAGATTAATGTTGCACAAGTTTCTGATGTAAATGGTGCTATTGAACATATTGCAGAGCATGGCACCAAACATACTGAAGCTATCGTTGCTACTGATCCGGTGGTAATTCAAAGCTTTATCTCAATGAATGATTGCGCAGCGGTAATGGTGAACACCTCTACGCGATTTACCGATGGCGAACAAATGGGATTTGGGGCTGAGATTGGTATCTCTAACCAAAAAATGCACGCTCGTGGCCCAATGGGGCTTGAGCAAATGACAACTACAACTTGGATTGTTACCGGAAACGGCCAAATTCGCGAGTGAATTAACACCAGTTATACTCACCAATTATGGCCGCAATCTCCCGCGATGAAGTCGCAAACTTAGCTCGCTTAGCTCGTATCTCAATGAGTGATGCAGAGCTTGATCACCTAGCAGGGGAGATGGATGTAATTCTTGGCGCCGTAGCACGGGTGCAAGAGGTTGCTTCAGCAGATGTTGCACCAACTTCTCATCCATTGGCGGTAAATAATGTAACTCGTGAAGATGTAGTTACTACCAGCCTTACTCCAGCCCAGGCTCTCTCCGGTGCTCCTGCATCTGCTGAACAAAGATTTAAAGTGCCACAAATTTTAGGTGAAGAGTAAATGAGCATCAGAGATAATGCTTGGCAGATGTCGGAAGCTTTACACAACAAAGAGATCTCTGCAGTTGAATTAGCCAATGACCACTTTGATCAAATCTCAAAGGTAGATAAAGATGTTCATGCATTTTTATATTTGGATAAAGAGGGTGCCTTAGCGCAAGCTAAAGAGGTAGATAAGAAGCGTGCTGCTGGTGAAAAACTTTCACCTCTTGCTGGAGTTCCACTAGCACTTAAAGATGTTATGACTCAAAGAGATATTCCAACTACCTGTGGTTCTAAAATTCTTGAAAATTGGCGTCCACCTTATGATTCAACAGTTGTAACAAAATTAAAGGATGCCGGCGTTGTAATTCTAGGTAAAACAAATATGGATGAGTTTGCAATGGGCTCATCAACTGAAAACTCTGCATTTGGACCAACTCATAATCCATGGGATTTAAGCAGAATTCCTGGTGGATCAGGTGGTGGATCTGCAGCCTCACTTGCAGCATTTGAAGCACCCCTTGCAATTGGTACTGATACTGGCGGATCAATTAGACAGCCAGCTGCAGTAACTGGAACTGTCGGAGTTAAACCAACATATGGCGGAGTTTCTCGATACGGCTTAGTTGCATTCTCCTCTTCTTTAGATCAAGCAGGCCCATGTGCAAGAACTGTTCTAGATACCGCACTTTTACATCAAGTAATTGCCGGTTATGACCCAAAGGATTCAACCAGCATTAACCAAGCTGTACCTGATGTGGTTGCCGCGGCAAAGAAGTTAGATGTTAAGGGAATGAAAATAGGCATCGTTAAACAACTATCTGGTGATGGCTATCAAAAGGGAGTTTCAAATAAGTTCAATGATGCAATTGCAGAGTTAGTTAAATTAGGTGCTGAAATCGTTGAGGTTTCCTGCCCTAACTTTGAATACGCACTTGCTGCTTATTACTTAATTGCACCAAGTGAATGCTCCTCAAATTTAGCAAGATTTGATTCCATTCGATTTGGATTACGAGTTGGCGATGATGGCATAAAGAGTGCCGAAGAGGTAATGAATTTAACCCGGCAGGCAGGGTTTGGTCGTGAGGTAAAGCGACGAATAATTCTTGGCACCTACGCATTATCTTCTGGTTACTACGATGCATATTACGGTTCTGCACAAAAAGTTCGCACACTTATTAAGCAAGATTTCGATAATGCCTTCACCAAATGTGATGTATTGGTATCACCGACTGCTCCAACAACTGCATTTAAAATCGGTGAAAAAAGTGAAGATCCATTAGCGATGTACTTAAATGACATTGCAACAATTCCAGTTAATATGGCAGGCATTGGTGGCATGAGCTTGCCTTGCGGGCTTGCCGAAGAAGATAACCTTCCTGTTGGTTTTCAAATCATGGCACCTGCAATGAAAGATGATCGAATGTATTTAGTAGGTGGCGCCCTTGAAGCAGCACTGCTCTCTAAGTGGGGAAAGCCAATTCTAGATTTCGCACCAATATTGGCAGGTTCAAAATGAGTTTAGATTTTGATCAAGCCATAGCAAAATATGAGCCAACCTTAGGGCTTGAGGTTCATGTTGAGTTGAATACAAAATCTAAGATGTTTTGTGGTTGTGCAACTGAGTTTGGTGCAGAACCAAATACCCAAACCTGCCCAGTTTGTTTAGGTTTGCCAGGATCATTGCCAGTTGTTAATAAGCGAGCGATTGAGAGCACAATTTTGATTGGGTTAGCTCTTAACTGCTCGATCGCACCGTTTTCTAGATTTGCAAGGAAAAACTACTTTTATCCAGATATGCCAAAGAACTTTCAAACATCTCAATATGATGAACCGATTTGTGTAAATGGCTACTTAGATGTTGATGTTGAAACAGATAGTGGCAATCAAACCTTTAGAGTTGAAATTGAACGTGTTCACATGGAAGAGGACACTGGAAAGTCACTTCATGTCGGCGGTTCTACCGGTCGCATCCATGGTGCTGAGTACTCACTTCTTGATTACAATCGAGCTGGCATTCCACTTGTAGAAATTGTTACCAAAATTGTTCCTAATACCGGTAAATACGCCCCAGAGGTTGCAAGAGCCTATGTTGCTTCTTTGCGCGATATTTTGCGCGGACTTAAAGTTTCTGATGTGAAGATGGAGCAGGGTTCTCTTCGTTGCGATGTAAACCTTTCACTTTCACCAACTGGTAGCGGCAAACTTGGCACTAGAAGTGAGACTAAAAATGTTAACTCACTGCGCTCGGTTGAACGAGCTGTAACTGGAGAAATCATTCGTCAATCAAATAGATTAGAAACTGGTGAGCGAATTGTTCAAGAGACTAGACACTTCCTTGAGGAGAGCGGACAAACAAGACCTGGCAGATCAAAGGAAAAGGCGGAGGATTATCGATACTTCCCAGAGCCAGATTTAGTTCCAGTTGTTCCAGATGCAAAGTGGATTGAGGAGTTACGTAAGCAACTTCCAGAAAAACCTGCTGATCGAAGAAAGAGATTACAACTTGCTTGGTCAGTTCCTGACAAAGAAATGGCAGCGATGGTTAACGCTGAATTACTAGATACTGTTGAAGCAACGGTGCTACTTGGATCTGACCCAACTAAGGCTAGATCTTGGTGGTTAGGTGAGGTTTCAAGAATTGCGAATGACCGAGCAGTTTCTCCAACCGAGTTAATTTCAGTAAAAGATGTTGCACAAATTATTGAGTTAATCTCATCAGGTGAATTAACCGATAAGTTAGCAAGACAAGTTGTTGAAGGAGTAATCGCTGGTGAGGGATCACCAAGTGAGGTGATTACAAAGCGAGGACTAAAAGTTGTCTCAGATGACTCACAACTTATGAGTGCAATCGAATCTGCAATTGCAGCAGCACCCGAGACCGCCGAGCGTGTAAGAGGTGGCAATATTCCTGCCGCCGGGGCATTGATAGGTGCAGTGATGAAATCCACTGGCGGGCAAGCGGACGCGGCAAAGGTTCGAGAACTATTACTTAAGCATTTAGGGCAATAAACTAATCACATGAGCGAGAAAAATCCGACCAATAAAATGAAGCCAAGATCTGGCTTAGTTACAGATGGTATGGAGCGCGCACCAGCACGAGGAATGTTACGTGCAGTTGGATTTAAAGATGAAGATTTTGCTAAACCTCAAATTGGAGTTGCATCCTCTTGGAATGAAATTACCCCTTGCAATTTGTCTCTAGATAGATTGGCAAAGGCATCTAAGAAGGGTGTGATTGAAGCTGGTGGATTCCCAATGCAATTTGGCACCATCTCTGTTTCTGATGGAATCTCTATGGGACATGAAGGAATGCATTTTTCCTTGGTATCAAGAGAGGTTATTGCAGATTCTGTTGAAGCGGTAATGCAAGCAGAGCGTTTAGATGGCATGGTTACATTTGCAGGTTGCGATAAATCACTACCTGGCATGATGATGGCTGCTGCAAGATTAGATGTGGCATCAGTATTTGTTTATGCAGGTTCGATTATGCCAGGCAAGGTAGATGGCAGAGATGTAACAATCATTGATGCATTTGAGGCGGTTGGTGCTTGCGCTCGCGGATTAATCTCCCAAGAAGAGGTAGATAAAATTGAACGCGCAATCTGTCCAGGTGAAGGTGCTTGTGGCGGTATGTACACAGCAAACACAATGGCTGCAGTTGGTGAAGCGATTGGATTGTCGCTACCTGGATCTGCATCCCCACCATCAATTGATAGAAGACGTGATGATTATGCAGTTAAATCAGGTGCAGCAGTTGTTGAATTGATTCGCCTGGGCATAACTACACGCCAGATTTTGACCAAGAAAGCTTTTGAAAATGCTATAACAGTTGTGATGGCACTAGGTGGTTCAACTAATGCAGTGCTTCACCTTCTTGCGATTGCCCATGAAGCTGAGGTTGATTTAACTCTGGAAGATTTCCAAAGAGTTGGCGCAAAAGTTCCATTGCTTGGTGATTTAAAACCATTTGGAAAATATGTTATGACTGATGTGGACAAAGTTGGCGGAATTCCAGTAATTCTTCGAGCTTTGTTAGATGCAGGTTTACTCCACGGTGATTGCTTAACAGTTACCGGCAAAACCATGGCTGAAAACTTAAAAGACATTAAGCCACCAGATCCAGATGGAGAAATCCTAAGAGCAGTTAAGAATCCAATGTCACTTGGTGGTGGAATTACAATTCTAAATGGTTCATTAACGCCAGAAGGTGCTGTCTGCAAAACTGCAGGAATTGAAGTTGAATTGTTTGAAGGACCAGCAAAGGTATTTGAAAGAGAACAAGCAGCAATGGATGCTTTAGAGAATGGTTCAATTGTTGCAGGTGATGTTGTTGTTATTAGATACGAAGGTCCAAAGGGTGGACCTGGTATGCGAGAAATGTTAATGATCACTGGCGCTATAAAAGGTGCAGGTCTTGGAAAATCTGTATTGCTATTAACTGATGGAAGATTTTCTGGTGGAACCACTGGCCTTTGTGTTGGCCATGTTTCTCCTGAAGCAGTTGATGGTGGCCCGATTGCATTTGTTAAAAATGGTGATCGTGTAAGAATTGATGTTAAAAATCGAAAACTAGATTTACTTGTCGATGAGAAAGAAATGGCTGAGCGCCGAAAAAGTTTTAAACCACTGTCTCACAAGTACCGTCGTGGAGTATTGGCGAAGTATTCAAAATTGGTAGGCAGTGCCGCAAAAGGTGCGGTCTGCGATTAACACTTTTTCGTTATCTAAGTAGGCTCAAATACTGAGATCGCTATCTCAGGAGTTGACTACCCCTCACACCACCTGCGAAACTACCGCTATGAAGAAAAGCTCACTTATCTCACAAATCGTGATCACATCAGTGGTCGTGGTGATTATTGAGCGTGCGCGCTAACTAGAAAAAGTTAGTTCGCACCCCTCAGATAAAACTGAGGGGTTTTGCTTTAGATGGGTCTTACTTAAGAAAGGAAGCGATGAGCAAGATCAACGGTGCGCAGAGTTTAGTGAACGCACTTGAAGCTGCTGGTGTCGAAGTTATGTTCGGCATACCTGGTGGTGCAATTCTTCCTGCTTACGATCCAATTTTTGATTCTAAAATTCGCCATATTTTAGTAAGACATGAACAAGGTGCAGGTCATGCTGCAACTGGATATGCACAAGCAACTGGCAAAGTTGGAGTTTGCATCGCAACCTCAGGCCCTGGCGCAACCAATCTTGTAACACCACTTGCCGATGCACAAATGGACTCAGTTCCAATTGTTGCAATCACTGGCCAAGTGCCTGGACCTGCAATTGGTACAGATGCATTCCAAGAGGCAGACATCCGCGGCGTTACGATGCCAGTTACCAAACATAATTATTTAATTACCGATCCCGCTGATATTCCACGTGCAATTGCTGAGGCTTTTCATATAGCAAGCACTGGTCGTCCAGGTGCAGTTCTTGTTGATATTGCAAAGGATGCACTTCAAAAAGAGACAACATTTAATTATCCAAAAAATGTTTCCTTAGCTGGATACAACCCAGTAATGGAGCCAAAGAGTGAAGCGATCTCTGATGCAGCTGCTCTAATCTCGCAATCTAAAAAACCAGTTCTATATGTTGGTGGCGGAGTTATTAAGGCAAATGCTGCAAAAGAGCTGCTTGCGCTTGCCGAATTAACTGGAGTTCCGGTCGTTACAACACTTATGGCACGAGGTGCATTTCCAGATTCTCATAAACAGCATCTTGGTATGCCTGGTATGCATGGAACGGTTGCTGCAGTTACTGCTTTGCAAAAAGCTGATTTGCTTATAACTTTGGGTGCAAGATTTGATGATCGAGTAACTGGAAAACTTTCAACCTTTGCACCAAATGCAAAAATCATTCATGCCGATATTGATCCGGCTGAAATTGGTAAGAACCGCCATGCAGATGTTGCAGTTGTTGGAGATCTAAAAAATATCTTGCGTGCCTTAGTTCCAGCAACTAAAGCAGCCCTTGCTAAATCAGCTCCTGATTTAACTCCTTGGTTAAATGAGGTTTATGGCTGGCGCAAAAAGTTCCCACTTGGTTATGACAAACCTTCTGATGGTTCAGTTTCACCACAATATGTGATTGAAAGAATTGGAAAAATCTCTGGACCAGACACAATATTTGCTGCAGGTGTTGGCCAACATCAAATGTGGGCTTCACAATTTATTGGGTATGAAAAACCAAGAACTTGGCTTAACTCAGGTGGTTTAGGAACTATGGGTTATGCAGTTCCAGCTGCTATGGGTGCAAAGGTTGGTGCACCTGATACAACAGTGTGGGCAATTGATGGTGATGGTTGTTTCCAAATGACTAACCAAGAATTAGTGACCTGCGCTCTAAACAATATTCCAATTAAAGTTGCAGTTATTAACAATGAATCTTTAGGAATGGTTCGCCAATGGCAAACCTTGTTCTATAACCAAAGGTATTCAAACACTGATCTACACTCAAAACGAATTCCTGATTTTAAGATGCTTGCCGAAGCGATGGGTTGTGTGGGCTTGCGTTGTGAGACTCCTGGTGATGTTGATAAAACAATTGAAGCTGCAATGGCGATTAATGATCGTCCAGTAGTAGTTGATTTCAATGTACATCGAGATGCAATGGTTTGGCCAATGGTTGCAGCTGGTACTTCAAATGATGACATTACAGTTGCACGGTCAATGGCACCTGTCTGGGATTCACAGGAGTTGTAATGGCAATTCATACTTTGGCGGTTTTGGTAGAGAACTCACCTGGAGTTCTAGCACGCGTTGCATCATTATTCTCTCGTCGTGGTTACAACATTGATTCATTAGCTGTAGGACCTACAGAGAATCCAAAAGTTTCTCGTATGACGATTGTCTTAAATCTTGAAGGTCATGCTTTGGATCAAGTAAGCGCCCAATTATTTAAGTTGGTAAATGTGATTGGCATTTCAGAAATGAAAGACTCTGATTCGCTAAAGCGTGAAATTTTATTGGTGAAGGTAGTAAATACTCCAGCGACCAAAGAGATTGTTAGTAAACACAAAGCAGTGATATCAGATGAGGCTGCTGGAACAATTTCTATTGAGGCAGTGGGTCAATCCTCTGAGATTGAGGCATTGCTTAAGGAGTTAAGACCACATGGAATTCGAGAGCTAGTTCAATCTGGTTTAGTTGCGCTAGAGCGTGGGGATAAAACCCTATCTGACCGCACCTTAAGCACGATGGGAACAGCTAACGAATCTAATCCAAACAGTTCAACCGCTGATTACCAGAATTAAACAAACCAACAAAAATAAGGAGAAATAACGTGGCAACGATGTATCACGACGAAGATGCAGATCTAGCGATCATCCAATCTAAAAAGGTTGCGGTTATCGGTTACGGATCCCAAGGACATGCACATGCACTATCCCTTCGCGATAGCGGCGTGGATGTAGTGGTTGGTTTGGCAGAGGGCTCAAAGTCAAGAGCAAAAGCTCAGGCTGAAGGATTAAAGGTTGCATCTGTTGCTGATGCAGTTAAGGGTGCTGATGTTGTTATGTTGCTTGCACCAGATCATGTGCAACGACATATCTACAATGATTCAATCGCACCAAACATCAAAGACGGCGCAGCGCTCTTCTTTGGCCACGGATTTAATATTCGATTTGGTTACATCAAACCGCCAGCAAATGTGGATGTTTGTATGGTTGCGCCAAAAGGCCCAGGCCATTTAGTACGACGTGAGTTTTCAGCAGGTCGTGGAGTTCCAGTAATTGTTGCAGTTGAGCAAGATGCAACTGGCAATGCCTGGCCAATAACTCTTTCATACGCCAAAGCAATTGGCGGATTACGTGCTGGTGGAATTCTGACTACATTCACAGAGGAGTGCGAGACTGATTTATTTGGTGAGCAATCTGTGCTTTGTGGTGGCGCATCCCAACTTGTTATGTATGGATTTGAAACATTGATTGAAGCTGGATATCAACCAGAGGTTGCATACTTTGAGTGCTTACATGAGCTGAAGTTAATTGTTGACCTTATGTATGAAGGCGGAATTGCAAAGCAAAGATGGTCTGTCTCAGATACTGCTGAATATGGTGATTACATCTCTGGACCAAGAGTTATTGATCCAAGTGTTAAAGAAAACATGAAGGCAGTACTTGCAGATATTCAATCAGGTTCTTTTGCTAAGAGATTTATTGATGATCAAGATGCTGGCGCTCCTGAATTTAAATCATTGCGCGCAAAAGGTGAGGCACATCCAATTGAGCAGGTTGGTCGAGATCTGCGCAAAATGATGTCCTGGGTTAAATCTTCAAATAATGATGATTACAAAGAAGGAAATGCGGCGCGTGGCTAAACCAGTAGTTCTAATTGCCGAGGAGTTAAGCCCTGCCACATTAGAGGCATTAGGGCCTGACTTTGAGGTGCGTAATTGCAACGGAGCAGATCGAAGTGAATTGCTATCAGCACTTGCAAAGGGTGTTGATGCAGTATTAATTCGATCTGCAACCAAAATGGATGCCGAAGCAATTGCAGCAGCTAAAGGTTTAAAGGTAATTGCACGTGCCGGAGTTGGATTAGATAATGTTGATATACCAGCATCAACTGCAGCTGGTGTGATGGTTGTAAATGCACCAACATCTAACATCGTTTCGGCGGCAGAGCTAGCAATCGGTTTACTGCTGGCAAGTGCAAGATCAATCTCTCCAGCTCATGCTGCTTTAAGAGATGGCAAATGGGCACGCTCTAAATACACCGGTGCTGAACTTTTTGAAAAGACATTAGGAATTGTTGGATTCGGTCGAATCGGTCAATTAGTTGCACATCGCATGCAGGCATTTGGTATGAGTGTTGTTGCATATGATCCGTATTTACAGCCGGCCAGAGCTGCACAATTAAATGTTAAATTGGTTGAGTTAGATGAATTGTTAAAAACTAGTGATTTTATTACCGTACATTTACCTAAAACTAAGGAAACTGCAAACTTAATCGGAACTGATGCTCTTACTAAAGTTAAACCAAGTGTGCGAATTATTAATGCCGCACGAGGTGGCGTATTGGATGAGGCTGCACTTTATGAAGCACTTAAATCTGGACGCGTTGCAGGTGCTGGACTAGATGTATTTGCCACTGAGCCTTGCACTGACTCACCATTATTTTCTCTAGATAATGTAGTTGCCACACCCCACCTTGGCGCTTCTACTGATGAAGCTCAAGAACGGGCAGGTATTGCAGTTGCTGTTTCAGTTAGAAAAGCTTTATCAGGTGAGTTAGTTCCGGATGCAGTAAATGTTAAGGGCGGTGCGATCGATCAAGCAGTTCGTCCAGCGCTGCCATTGGTTGAAAAATTAGCTCAAGTAGCAACCTCATTGGCTAATGATGTTATTTCAGCAATTGATGTTGAGGTGCGTGGTGAAATCTCAAGCCACGATGTTTCAGTTCTTGCAACGAGTGCTTTAAAGGGTGCTTTGCTGGCAATGGGCGCCGAAGATGTTACCTATGTTAATGCCCCTGCTTTAGCAAACTCTAGATCTCTAACATCTACTGTTTCAACTGATGCAGAAAGTCCAGATCATAGAAATTTAGTTTCAGTGCGTGCAGCTTGTGCTGATGGTTCTCAAATAATGGTTAGCGGAACATTGATGGGAATCAAGCAAATTCAAAAAATTGTGGCAATTGATAAATTAGATTTGGATTTAAAGCCAACCAAAAACCTTTTGTTTTTACGTTACACCGATCGCCCTGGTGTTGTTGGCGTAGTGGGTAATGCTCTCGGCAAGTTAAAGATAAACATTGCTGACATGCAGGTTGGGCGCACTCAAGAGGGTGGTCAGGCATTAATGGCTTTGACTGTTGACTCATTAATTCCAAAAGAGATCATTGATGTGATCTCTAAAGAAACTGTTGCAGTAGGGTCTGCCAGATTCTTCCCTGCAATATCAGGGGCAGAGCCATGTACTGGTTCAAACATTGAAGGATAAGCCCCCGTTGGATTTATATTTCCGCTTGCGGCAAGTCCAATTCCTCCACAAATCGCTGCTGCAATATCAGTAATGATGTCTCCAAATAAGTTATCAGTCACAACCACATCAAATCGCTCTGGGTTGGTAACAAAAAACATCGAAGCTGCATCAACATGTAGGTAGTCAGTTGTTATCTCAGGAAAATCTTTCGCTACCTCGTTAAACACTCGAGTCCAAAGTCCACCTGCTCTAGTCAACACATTGTTTTTGTGAACTAAGGTCAGCTTCTTACGAGGACGAGCCATTGCTCTATTAAATGCATCTCGGATCACCCGCTCAACGCCTTTGTAGGTGTTGATAGATTCTTCAATTGCTAGCTCTTTATTGGTGCCTTCATCTTTTATGGATCCGGCGCCAACATATAAACCTTCAGTACCTTCACGAACAACTACAAAATCAATGCCTTTATTGTTGGTGATCGGTGAAGTCACTCCTGGGAAAAGTTTTGCAGGTCTTAGGTTGATGTAATGTTCAAATGCAAATCTAAGTTTTAGAAGCAATCCACGTTCTAAAACTCCACTTGGTACGGTTGGATCTCCTACCGCGCCCAATAAAATTACATCAGACTTTGCTAACTCTGCCATAACTGACTCAGGCAACGTTTCTTTAGTCTTATGCCAATAAGCAGCACCTAGCTCATAATTAGTCTTTGTAAAAGTTAAACTGTATTTACCCGCAACCGCATCTAGTACCCGAAGTCCTTGGGTAACCACCTCTGGACCAATGCCATCACCTGGAATAGTTGCTAAATTGAAATTTTTCATTCATTCACCAAGTTAACAAATCGAACCAATGATGCCCCAGTTTCTTTAGAGATCACATCAATGATCTCTTTTGGAATTAATGAGTCAACAGTCAAAGCCATTAATGCCTGACCACCCTCTTGAGTGCGCCCA
>KB900548.1 GCA_000378905.1 actinobacterium SCGC AAA028-A23 | reverse complement strand
TTTATTTATTTGAGCCTCAACATCACTAAGAGATATTTTTACTCCACCAGAGTTAATTACATCATCTGCTCTACCAAGCACTTTTAAACTGCCATTTACAAATTCACCTAGATCATTGCTTTCAAACCAGCCAGAATCTGAGATTTCCATGTTGTTACCTTTTTCATCCAAGTAGCCTGTGGCCAACATTGGACCCGTAAGTTGGATTAAACCCTCAGAGTTAACTTTTATTTCAACTCCGTCTAGAGGTTTTTGATTGTAAACACATCCGCCACTCATCTCAGTCATTCCGTATGTAGTGATCACTTTTATATGTTTGCTTGCAGCTTCTTTTTTTAATTTATCACTCAGAGCAGATGCACCCACTAAAACTGCCTCTGCCGCAGTTAGGTGTTCAAGTAAACGATCATCACCTGATAAAGCTTTTTGCAATTGGGTTGGGACAATAGAGATAAAATCAGCGTCAACATAATTAGTTGTATTCCGATTATCAATTACCCGAGTGCCAAGAGCAGTAGCTCTAATTAAAACATTTAATCCAGCAATGTGTGTAGTTGGCAAAAGTAGAGACCAGGAATCTCCAGGAACTGCACCTAAATATTTATGACAGGCATTTGTCGATGCAATGAGTGCAGCTGATGAGATAAGTACAGACTTTGCAGCACCGGTGGAACCAGAGGTAGAAACAACAAGTGCAATGTTTTCTCCAACTTCAGATACTGACATTGGAGTGGTTGAAAGGGCGGGCCCTGAGCCTTCAAGTGCTACCGCTAAATTTTCTTGTAATTGTGGGATTGACCACTCAGCCTGAATAGGGATTAATCGGCGCAGTTCTTTTTCTCCCATAATCACCGTAGGCTATCTCTTATCTAAATCCGAATGAAACCTTGGGAGCTGATCTTGAGTAAACCGATTAAACGCCCGCCAGGCGATCGCACGATTCCAAAGTGGCAAATCGGTACTGGAGGCGAAAATTTTGTTGATATTCGTTACCAGGTCGCTGAAGGCATGGCGAAAATAACAATTAATAGACCTGAAGTTAGAAATGCATTTAGACCACAAACACTTTTTGAATTAGCAAAAGCTTTTGATTTAGCTAGAGATAACGATCAAGTTGGCGTAATTATTTTTACCGGTGAGGGCAATGAGGCTTTTTGTTCCGGTGGAGATATAAACGTTCGTGGCGATGACGGCTATTTAGGCGATGATGCTCTTTCCAAAAAAGGCATCGGTAGATTAAATGTTTTAGATCTTCAGGTACAAATTCGCAGAACTCCTAAACCAGTAATTGCAATGGTTGCGGGTTGGGCAATCGGCGGAGGACATGTATTGCACGTAGTGTGTGATTTAACTATTGCAGCCGATAACTCAAAGTTTGGGCAGACAGGACCAATGGTTGGATCTTTTGATGGTGGTTATGGAGCAGGATTACTTGCTGCCCATGTTGGACAAAAGAAAGCTAGAGAAATTTGGTTTTTGTGTCGCCAATATGACGCACAAGAGGCCTTATCAATGGGGTTGGTGAATACGGTAGTTCCAGTAAATGAACTGGAAGCAGAAACAGTTTCTTGGGCGCGTGAAATGCTTAGACATTCACCGATGGCGTTGAGATTATTAAAGGCTGGATTAAATGCTGCTGACGATGGCCTTGCAGGAGTTCAGCAATTAGCTGGAGATGCAACATTGTTATTTTATTTAACAGAGGAAGGTCAAGAGGGTAGAAACGCGTACCAAGAAAAACGTGAACCAAACTTTAATAAATTTCCTAAACGACCTTAATTGATGTTTCCGTCTGAGATTCACGTAGTTTCAATCCCTATAAAAAATAATTTTCGTGGATTAAAAGTTCGTGAAATTGCATTATTCGAAGGCTCACAAGGATGGAGTGAGTTTTCACCTTTTTTAGAGTACAACGACATGGAATCTGCACTGTGGCTAAAGGCGGCTATCGAAGCGGCCAATAAGCCTTGGCCAAAACCGATTCGAGAATTAGTTGAAATCAATGCAACGTTGCCCAATGTGCCTGTTAATGAAGTCTCTGCTTTACTTGAGAATTTCAAAGGCTGTAACACTATTAAAGTTAAAGTAAATGATTTTGTGAATGATCATTTAATACTTCAGGAAGTATTGCGACTTATTCCAGATGCAAAAATTAGACTTGACGTAAATGGAAAATGGAACTTAGGTAGCGCAATTGAAAATCTGAGAAATTTCGAAAGAGGATTTCCAAATCAAATTGACTACATAGAACAACCTTGTTCAGATGTAGGCGACATTGCATCACTAAGGAAAGAGAGTGGCTTAAAAATTGCTGTCGATGAATCAATCAGAAAAAACCTCGGTGGCGAATTAGAAAAACTTCAAGAGGTTGCCGATGTTGCAATTATTAAATGGGCACCAACTGGTGGAATTTCTGCCGCACTTGAAGTGATCGAGAAAGTGAATTTACCGGTAGTAATTTCAAGTGCGTTAGATAGCAGTGTTGGTATTTCGCATGGGTTGGCTTTAGCGATGGCAACTCCAAATCTTTACGGTGCTTGCGGTCTTGGGACAGTTGGATTATTGGAGGGCGATGTCACAAGCCAGCCTTTATTGCCCGAAAATGGATTTCTTTCACCGCGTAGAATTAATCCAGATTTGTTAGATCGATACAGAGCAAAAACAGAACGGCAAAAATGGTGGCAAGATAGAGTTAATAAGATTTCCTCAGGAGGGTTAAATTGAGCAATTCAACCAAATTAGCCCACTCACTGCTTAGACAATTAATTGAAATAGGAATTAGTGATTTTGTTGTATCTCCAGGATCTCGAAATGCACCCTTATTAATTGCGCTAGGGGAGGCTGCCCAGAAACAAGTGATTGATCTTCACACCAAAATTGATGAGCGCGGAGCTGCGTTTTTTGCATTAGGAATTTCTAAGGCGAGCAATAACTATGTTGCAGTTGTGTGTACTAGTGGAACTGCTGCAGCTAATTATTTACCTGCAGCACTCGAAGCACTTCACGGTAGAAGTAAATTGCTGATAATTACCGCTGATCGACCTGCAAGGCTGAGAAAAACTGGCGCTAATCAAACTACAAATCAAGTAAACCTCTTTCAAGGAATTTCTACTCATGATTTTTCTTCTGATATTGATATAGAGCCATTACTTAAATCAGGGCCAGTTCATCTGAATGTTCAATTTGATGAACCCTTGGTTAGCGCGGAAAAAACTGATTGGTTAGCCGGGTTACGTGTTTCGCCAAGAAGTTATGACAACCAAGTTAATGGCAAGCTTGAAAGTACTACTGGAGTTTTAGTTGTTGGCCACGATAGGGCTGGATATACGGTCTCTGAAATAACTGAGTTTGCAGATAAGTTAGGTTGGCCAGTAATTGCAGAAGATCCACTTTCATTTCCACAAGCAGTAGCTCATACAGCTTTGTTTTTAAGTGATCCAAAAATTAGTGAGAAATTGGCTGCTCAGAATGTTGTTGTAATTGGGCGCACAACTCTTTCTCGAAGCACAAATAATTTTATTAAGTTAGCAAAAAACTTAATTGTTATTGACCCGCGTACAAAGGATATAGACAGCAAACGTGAAGGTAACTTGATTTTGTCACAGCTCCCAAACGAGGTTGTAAGTCAAAAAAGTGATGGATCAGATTGGCAAATTGCATCTGATTTAACCGCAAATATAATTACTGAACTAGATTGGTCTGAGCAATTAGCAATAGTAAATATCTGTAAATCACTACCAACCCAGAGTTCTCTATTTATTGGTTCATCTAGGCCAGTAAGAGATGTCGAAGCTTTTTGTAAACCAAGAAGTGGCGTCCAAGTGCTTGCCAATAGGGGCCTAGCTGGAATTGATGGAAATATCTCAACAGTTTTCGGTATTGCTACCGAATTCGAAAGTACTTATGCGATCTTGGGTGATCTAACTTTCTTGCATGACATATCTGCGCTTACCAATAGAACCGATCAAAATGTTCGCATCTATGTGATCAATAACAATGGCGGCGGGATTTTTTCAACACTTTCGCAAGCAGGAGTTGATAATTTTGAAAGTCTATTTGGAACCCCCCACAATCTTGATTTAGTGAAGGTTTGTGAAGGTTTTCAAGTCAAAGCTAAATCAGTTTCAAACCTAGATCAATTACAGGCTATAAACAATGAGCCAGTAAAGGGACTAGAGGTAGTAATAGTTGAGGTTCCAAATCGGGAAATAAATGCAAAAATACTAAAGGATTTAACTCAAAGAGTTTCAAGCGCTGTGCGCATTGGCATTAATTTAGCCTGACTTTCTGCTAATTCATTTGCTGGGTCTGATCCGGCAACAACTCCACAACCTGCAAAAATTCTGATTGATTTATTATCACGCGATAGCTGACCACATCGAAGTGCGATAGCAATCTCTCCATCACCATTGGCATCAATCCAACCCACAGGACCTGCATACCTTGCTCTATTCATTTTTTCGAAATCTATAATGAATTTCTTAGCCGCATTTGTTGGAGTGCCGCATACAGCAGCTGAAGGATGAAGTTGTTGGATCAAGGTGAAAATATCGGCTTGCTTTGCACTGTCATTTAGCACACCAGTTACATCTGTGGCCAAGTGCATAACATTGGAAAGGTGCAAAACAAATGGTGACTCTGGAACATTTGTTGATGAACAAAATGGCGCAAGTGCATCTGCCACAGACCTGACCGCGTACTCATGCTCCTCTAAATCTTTAGAAGATTTTGCAAGTGATGCTGCAAGAGCTAAATCTCTATCTTCATTTCCAGTTTTTCGAATTGTTCCAGCAAGTACTCTTGAGGTGACTAATGATTTACTTAATCTGACTAAAAGCTCCGGAGTTGCACCAACTAAGCCGTCGACCAGAAATAGCCAAGTTGAAGGATATTCAATTTCAAGTCTTTGCAATAAACCTCGAGTATTTATTGCAACTGTAGATGCTGCAACCTGGTCTCTAGCTAAAACAACTTTCTCTAACTTATTTTGTTTAATTGAATCAACTGCAAAACCAACCTGATCTTTCCATTGGGATTCTGAAAGGGCGCCATCTGACCAAGTGATTTCTCCACTTGGAAGGCTCTTGCTTAATGTTGAAAAATTAGGCTGGGTGTTATCACCTATCCAAGTTACCCAAGACTTTCCAGCTTTTTTACCCAGAATTATCTTTGGAATCACCAGGATTGATTTTTCATTAGGATCAAATGAAAATGATCCAAAAAGGATTGGTCCAGTTCCGCTGCCATGAACATTGTTTTGAATCTTAAATTCAGAAAGTTGTATTTGCCACCAAGATTTAGCTTTCTCAAATCTATCTTCCCCAGTTAATTCAATCTTTTTATACTCACCAAAACCCATTAATCCATCACCACTACGAATCCAGGTAGTGGTTAAATCCAACTCATTAGCAACTGAGGTTAGAACTGGGTTTTCACCCAGGTTTTCAGTGGTAATTAAAATTGCCATGATTAAATCTCACGCCTGCCTAGTTGTCGGATTTGTGTGTAAAGCCTACTCCTTAGAGAATAGGGGTGTGGTCCGCGCTAATTTAAACAAAGATCCAGATGATGTTTCTAAGATGTTTGATGATGTTGCCAGCCGATATGACTTCTTAAATGACCTACTTAGCTTGGGTCGAACCAAAGCTTGGCGTAAGAGTGTGACCGCGATCATTTCTCCAAAATCAGGAATGAAGATTCTAGATATCGCTGCCGGTACAGGTTCATCCTCTAGACCCTTAGTCGATAAAGGCGCTGAAGTTATTGCTTTGGATTTTTCCGAAGGAATGCTTGCGCAGGGAAGAAAACAACATAAGGATATTAAATTTGTTCAAGGTGATGCGCTAAAACTTCCATTTAATGAAAATACTTTTGATGTTACAACTATTTCTTTTGGCCTACGTAATACCAGCGATACTGCTACTGCAGTTAAAGAGGCTTTAAGAGTTACCAAGAATGGCGGCAGAATTGTTGTTGCTGAATTTTCTCATCCAACAAATAAGTTGTTTAAATTTATTTATTTAAATTATTTAATGAAGGCACTTCCGGTTATTGCAAGGAAGATCAGCAAAAATCCGCAGGCATATATTTACTTGGCCGAATCCATCCGGGCATGGCCTGATCAGGCAGGGCTAGCCTTGGTTTTGGAAAAAAATGGGTGGAAATCGGTGGCCTGGCAGGACCTAACCTTCGGAATTGTCGCAGTTCACATTGGGTACAAGGCGTAAGTGGCGAAAGCCACCTCCGGCTAACAATAAGATTTGACCGTATGAATCTCTCATTCAATCCATATGTGCCGATCCTGGCGATTGGCGCTATCGGCTTTGGGTTTGCGATTTTTTCAGTCGCCGCAGCAGCTCTAACTGGACCAAAGAGATACAACCGGGCAAAGTCAGATGCATATGAGTGCGGAATTGAACCATCACCACAAGCAGCCGGTGGCGGACGTTTCCCAATTAAATATTTTTTAACTGCAATGCTTTTTATTGTTTTTGACATCGAAATTGTCTTTTTATATCCATGGGCAGTTGCATTTGATCAACTTGGAGTTTTTGGGTTAGTTGAAATGGGATTGTTTATTGCCACCGTTTTTGTTGCGTATGCCTATGTTTGGCGACGTGGTGGATTGGAGTGGGATTAATCATGGGCTTAGAAGAGAAATTACCGAGCGGGTTTTTATTAACTACCGTTGAAAAACTAGCTGGCTACATGCGCAAGAACTCCCTATGGCCTGCAACTTTCGGTTTGGCTTGTTGTGCGATTGAAATGATGGCAGCAGGTGCTGGTAGATATGACTTAGCAAGATTTGGGATGGAAGTATTTCGTGCCTCCCCGCGCCAGGCGGACTTAATGATTGTTGCTGGCCGCGTAAGTAACAAAATGGCACCAGTAGTAAGACAGATTTATGATCAAATGGCTGCGCCAAAATGGACTATCGCAATGGGCGCGTGTGCATCATCTGGTGGAATGTTTAACAACTATGCCATCGTGCAGGGAGTAGATCACATAATCCCAGTTGATATTTATTTGCCAGGTTGCCCACCACGACCTGAGATGTTGATGGATGCAATTCTGAAACTTCACGAGCAAATTGGAAATGAAAAGCTTGGCCCAAACCGTGAAAAAATAATTAGAGAAGTTGAAGCTGCTGCGCTCGCTGCTAAGCCAACCCACCAATTAAAAGGCTTGCTTGCATGAGTAAATCAGGAATGTTTGGAAGTAAGGGAAGTGGAGATACCTCTGGCTTCAGTGGACTAGTAAAAAGTGAGACAGTTATTGGTTCAGCGCAGCGCCCATATGGCGGGTATTTTGATCAGGTTGCTGATGATTTAGAACGCGCATACCCATTGTTTAGCGATGCAATTGAGCAGGTTGTGGTTGATCGCGGCGAACTAACTTTGTTTATAAAGCCAGATCGATTAACTGAAGTAGCAAAGATTTTACGGGATCAACTTAGATTTGAAATGTGTGTTGGAGTAAATGGTGTGCACTATCCAGATCAAACCAATCGTGAATTGCATACGATCTATTCATTGCTATCAATAACTAGAAATCAAAGAATTAGATTAGAGGTTTGTGTTTCTGAAAAGTCACCACACGTTCCATCATTAGTTGAAGTATGGGCCGGAACTAATTGGCATGAACGTGAAACTTATGACATGTTTGGAATTATTTTTGATAATCACCCAGGCCTAACCCGAATTTTGATGCCTGATGACTGGGCTGGATTTCCGCAGCGAAAAGATTATCCACTTGGTGGAATTGAGATTGAATATAAAGGTGCAACAGTTCCAGCTCCATCGCAACGCCGGAGTTACACATGACAACTTTTACTGATCCATACGCATCCTCTCAAGAAACCACAGAGGGAAGGGTTTACTCAGTTACCGGTGGTGATTGGGACTCATTAGTTACAGAGATTGGTGCAACAAAAGAAGAGCGCGTGGTTTTAAATATGGGCCCACAACATCCATCTACTCATGGAGTTTTGCGATTGATTTTAGAGTTAGAGGGCGAAACTGTTACTGAAACTAGATGTGGTATTGGTTATTTACATACCGGTATTGAGAAAAACACTGAGTTTAGAAATTGGACGCAAGGGGTAACTTTTGTAACCAGAATGGATTACTTATCACCAATATTTAATGAAACTGCTTATTGTCTTGGTGTAGAAAAATTGCTTGGAATTACAAATGATGTAACTGAGCGCGCAACAGTTATTCGCGTAATGATGATGGAGTTCAACCGAATCTCTTCTCATATGGTTGCTTTGGGCACCGGCGCACTTGAGTTAGGTGCTTTGTCTCCAATGATTTTTGCATTCCGAGAGCGTGAAAAAGTATTAGATATATTTGAATTACTCTCTGGCTTAAGAATGAATATGGCATATATTCGCCCTGGCGGAGTTGCTCAAGATCTACCCGCTGGAGCTCTTACAAAAATTCGCGAAACTGTTAAAGATTTAAGACATAATTTTAAAGATAATGAAAAATTATTAATTGGTAACTCAATTTGGATTAAGCGAACCCAAGGAGTTGGGTATCTAGATCTAGCTGGATGCACAACCTTGGGCATTACTGGTCCGGTTTTGCGTTCAACTGGTCTAGCCTGGGATTTACGTAAGGCTCAACCATATTGTGGTTATGAAAACTATGAGTTTGATATTCCCACGACTGATTCATGTGATGTTTACGGACGATTCTTAATTCGTATGCAAGAGCTTGAGCAATCATTAAGAATTATTGAGCAGTGCGTTACGAAATTAGAAAAATTAGAAGGACAACCAGTAATGGTTGCTGATAAGAAAATTGCCTGGCCATCTCAACTATCAGTTGGTGCAGATGGTATGGGTAACTCACTTAATCACATTCGAGAGATTATGGGAGAGTCAATGGAAGCATTGATTCACCACTTCAAATTAGTAACAGAAGGATTTAGAGTCCCAGCAGGTCAGGTTTATACCGCGATTGAATCACCACGTGGAGAGCTTGGCGTTAATTTAGTCTCTGATGGTGGAACTCGTCCTTATCGAGTTCACTTCCGTGATCCTTCATTTAATAATTTGCAATCTACTGCAGCCATGTGTGAGGGCGGACAAATTGCAGATGTAATTGCAGCGGTTGCATCAATTGATCCAGTGATGGGTGGGGTTGATCGATAATGTCATTTACATCAGAGCAGATTTCAATTATGGACTCCATAATTGAAAGATATCCAAGAAAGCGCTCAGCAATTATGCCGCTATTGCATTATGTGCAATCAATTGATGGGTATGTAACTAATGAAGGTATTGAATTAATTGGTCAAAAATTAGAGTTGGCAACTGCTGAAGTAACTGCCGTTTCAACCTTTTATACCCAATACAAATCAAAGCCAGTTGGTGAATACCATGTTGGAATATGTACAAATACATTGTGCGCAGTAATGGGTGGAGATGTGATATTTGATGCTGTTAAAGAACATCTAGGAATTGAAAATGATGGTGTAACAGCAGATGGAAAAGTTTCAGTTGAACACATCGAATGTAATGCTGCTTGTGATTATGCTCCGGTAGTTATGGTTAATTGGGAGTTTTACGATAACCAAACTGTTTCATCTGTAAAAGAATTAGTCGATGGTGCAAGAGCTGGAAATCCACCTGCACCGACTAGAGGACCAAAGACTTTGCGAACCTGGAAGCAAAACTCTGCAGTTTTAGCAGGAATCTCTGATGGCCTTGCAAACGAAGGTGTTCAAGCTGGTGAGCCAACTTTGTTAGGGCTTAAGAAAGCAAAGGGTGGAGCATGAGTAAATTAACTCCCGTCCTATCTGCAAATTGGGATGAAGCAGACTCATTCACTATCGCCGGTTACAAACGAAACGGTGGCTATACCGCAGTAGCAAAAGCATTAGCTATGAATCCTGATGAAGTTATTCAATTGGTAAAGGATTCTGGATTACGTGGCAGAGGTGGCGCAGGATTTCCAACTGGAAATAAATGGGGATTTATTCCGCAAGGTGATAACAAAGAACATTACTTTGTTGTGAATGCCGATGAGTCTGAGCCTGGCACCTGCAAGGACACTCCATTAATGATGGCAAATCCACATGTGTTGATTGAGGGAATAATTATTGGCTCATATGCAATCAGAGCTAACCATGCATTTATTTATATTCGCGGTGAGGTTACACATGTTGTTAGAAGAGTTCAGCAAGCGATTGAGGATGCTTATAAAGCTGGATTGCTCGGCAAAAATATTTTAGGAAAAGGTTTTGATTTAGAGTTAGTTTTACATGTTGGTGCCGGCGCATACATCTGCGGTGAAGAAACTGCATTACTGGATTCATTAGAAGGTTTCCGTGGACAACCAAGATTGCGTCCACCATTTCCAGCGATTGCTGGCTTGTATGCAAAACCAACTGTGGTTAACAATGTTGAATCTGTTGCATCAGTTCCAGCAATAGTTAACAACGGAGTTGCTTGGTTTGCTGCAATGGGAACAGAAAAAAGTAAGGGCTTTACTCTTTATTCTCTATCTGGACATGTTAATAACCCTGGTCAATTTGAAGCACCCCTTGGCATAACTCTTCGACAATTGTTAGAGATTTCAGGTGGAATTAGAAAAGGTCACAAATTAAAGTTTTGGACACCAGGTGGTTCTTCAACTCCTATATTTACCGATGCGCATTTAGATGTTCCCCTTGATTATGAGGGCGTATCAGCAGCTGGTTCAATGTTAGGAACAAAGGCTTTACAAATTTTTGATGAAACCACATGCATAGTTAGAGCAGTACTTCGATGGACTGAGTTTTATAAACATGAGTCTTGCGGTAAGTGCACACCATGTCGCGAAGGCACTTGGTGGTTAGTGCAAGTACTTAAGGATTTAGAGGCTGGAAAAGGAACTGAAGCGGACTTAGATAAATTGTTAGATCTTTGCGACAACATTATGGGCCGTTCATTTTGTGCACTAGCCGATGGTGCAGCTAGCCCAATTATTTCTTCTTTGAAGTATTTCCGCCAAGAGTATTTAGATCACCTAGCAGCTGGTCGATGCCCATTTGATCCTTTAGCTGCAACTTTGTTTGAGACAGCAGGTGTTAAATGAGTATTCAAGAGATTAACACCGAGCAAGCAGTTGAAATGATCACCTGCGTAATTGATGGATTTGAAGTAACTGTTCCAAAAGGAACTCTAGTTATTCGTGCTGCTGAAAAATTAGGAATTCAAATTCCTAGATTCTGTGATCACCCACTTCTTGCACCGGTGCAATTGCAGCTGGCAGAGTTCTAACTCGGGCTCCGATAATCCACTTATTCATTTGGTCACCATCTTTTTTGCAATTTCAGCAGCCATGATTCGATCTGGTTTTCCTAATGTAGTTCTTGGAATGGATTGAAAAACAAAGCTCGATTTAGGTGTTAACACTGGTCCAAGAGCAGCTTTAATTTTCACTAAATCAACCGCTGTCGTACTTGCTAAACACAACATTTGGCCCCATTTATCATCCGGCATGCTAAATGTAATTATCTCAGCGGTAGGTATTATTTTATTTATTTGAGCCTCAACATCACTAAGAGATATTTTTACTCCACCAGAGTTAATTACATCATCTGCTCTACCAAGCACTTTTAAACTGCCATAAAGCAAGCGGTGGTACTTATGATTGGCGCAATCACAAAAACAATTCGATCTGCGGCTTTAGGAATTAAATCTTCCTTAAGAGCTAATTTCACGCCATCAACTAGTGCCTGCAATAAACCAAACTTACCAACTCGGTTAGGACCGCTTCGTTGTTGCATTCTGGCAACAATTCGACGCTCTCCCCAAACTGACATAATCGTTAGAAATACACAGGCAGCAAAAATAATTAAGCCTTTGAGTGCGATCACCCAGCCTGGATCTTGGCTAATTAATTCTGCATTTGTCATGCTTTTGCCACCTTAACAATTGAGTTTCCAACTACTCCTAAATTCCTTATCAACTGGCTATTTAATGAGTTACGAGGAAGCCAAACTGAAGAATCTTCAATATCCTCAACCAGACAAGGCAATGTAACTGCGCCATAGTTATTTGAAACTCTTACTAGTTCTTTATCTTTAACGCCTAATGAATTAGCGCGGTTCTTACTTATTACTACAACTGAATCCCGTGCAGTACCGGCTAAATTCTCTTCGCCATCTTGTAGCGAACCCTTATCTAGAAGATTTCTCCAAGAAGTTAGGATCGCTTCATCATTTCCAGCTGAGGTTTTAGATTTTTCAGCCAAAAAATTCATGGTCGGCTTATTGCCATCCCAATTACCTAATGAACTTAATTCACTTTGAGCTGATTTAACTGTTGGTAAATTGATTGGCTTACCAATTTCATCAGCCAACATTGAAAGAATTCTGACATCGCTTCGATTTAGAGATTGCTCAACTGCAGCATCAAACTTTCGAACTTTGCCTTGCCAATCCATAAATGAGCCACTCTTCTCTACAACAGCTGCAACCGGAAGCACTACAGATGCAATTTCTGTAATGTCACTTTGACGGATCTCAAGAGAAACAATAAATTTCTTTGCAAGCTTTACTTTTGCATCTGATGAAATATCCATTGGGTCAACCCCACCAATTAAGATCGCTTGTAAATCTGAATTAATTATTTCTTCTGTACTCATACCAGCAGTTGTAGGCACTGAATCAACTGACCAAGCAGCTGAAATATCTACTCTTGCTGAAGCATCTTCGATTGGTCGAGCACCAGGTAATAGGTTTGGCAAAGCGCCGGCAGCAATCGCACCACGCTCGCCTGCTCGACGAGGAACCCAACCTAATTTTGCTCCGCTTTCCTTAACCAGTTTTGCAACTGCTGATAATGCACCTTGTGTTTCAGCAGCACGCTCTCCTACCAAAACAACAGACTTACCTGTTAAACCTGAGATTGAGTTAATTGCAGAAACCTCATTACCAGCTGCTGTCTTAATTAAGTTTGCTTTGAGTTTTTGAGTTCCACGGCTTGCTAACGCTGCAATGGTGGTTACCCTTACTGATCTCTTATGCACTTGCTTATAAATTCTTAAGAAAACTATTGGAGACTCATCCTCTGGTTCAAAATTGATTAGCACCACATGATCTGCATTATCAATATCTTTATAGGTTGCATTTGTTGGAACTGATGCTAGAAAATCTAATTCTTCTTTTGAGCTAACTCTGGATCTGAAGTCAATATTGTTGGTTGCAAGTGTTACTCGAGCAAATTTGCTATACCCATAAGCATCTTCAACTGTTGCTCTTCCACCAACTAAAACTCCAGCTCTTGAATCTTTTAATCCCTTTGCTGCTACTGCTAAAGCCTCTGGCCATGATGCTTCTTGTAATTGACCATTAGCATCGCGAACTAGAGGCGTAGTAATTCTATTTTTTGCCACCTCATATTTAAATGCCCAGCGACCCTTATCGCAGTTCCACTCTTCATTAACCGTTGAATCTTCGCCAGCAAGACGGCGTAATGTTTTTCCTCTTCGTACATCAGTGCGCATTGCACAACCTGATGCACAATGTTCACAAGCAGAATCAGTTGATGCTAAATCAAACGGCCTTGCTCTAAATCGATATGAGGTTCCAGTTAGTGCTCCTACTGGACAGATTTGAACAGTATTTCCGGAGTAATAAGAATCAAATGGTTCATCTTCGTAAATACCAACTTGTTGCAAAGCGCCACGTTCGTTTAATGTAATAAATGGATCTCCAGCAATTTGTTCAGAAAATCTAGTACAGCGTGCACAAAGAACGCATCTCTCACGATCTAGCAAAACCTGTGAAGAGATTGGAACTGGCTTTTCAAAAGTTCGCTTCACGCCTTCGAATCTCGATTCACTTCTACCGTTAGACATCGCTTGGTTCTGAAGTGGGCATTCGCCACCTTTATCGCAAACAGGACAATCAAGTGGGTGGTTGATTAACAACAACTCCATAATTCCCTTTTGAGCCTTATCTGCAACTTCAGATGTCAGTTGTGTTTTAACAATCATTCCAGTTTCAACTGGGATGGTGCATGAGGCCTGTGGTTTTGGAAAAGCTCTTCCGTTAATTTCAATATCTACTAAACATTGGCGACAAGCACCAGCCGGTGCAAGAAGTGGGTGATCACAGAATCTAGGAATTTGAATTCCTAATTTTTCAGCAGCACGAATAACTAGAGTTCCTTTTGGAACAGTTACT
>KB900547.1 GCA_000378905.1 actinobacterium SCGC AAA028-A23 | reverse complement strand
TCGGTTAACAATGAAACCAACCATTGGGTCTTCAGTTTTTGCTAGGTTTGCATACAAAACTAAATTTGGGGAGGAAAAGCGCGCTCCAGTTTTTGTGATGAGATTAAAATCTGATCCAGCCCGTAGCCGGTTTGGTTTAGGTAACACAGTTAAAGTTTTTTAATTAAGCAGAGATTTTGGCTCGGCCTTTAGCGCGACGAGCTGATAAAACACCTCGTCCGCCACGAGTGGCCATGCGGGCACGGAAACCATGTTTTTTAGCCCGTTTACGAACGTTGGGCTGGAAGGTGCGCTTCATAAATCTCTCCTAAAATTATTGTTTCTCCCGATTAAGGGTCACAGCGGTATGGGTGGTAAGGGTAGAGGCTGGGGACAAGATGGGTCAAACCGGCCCTAATGCCACCCTCATAGCTTTATTGGTGTGGATAACCACTTGCAATCTGTTGCGATTACACCTATCTTCGCCCTCTATCCACAGATTTCCCCCTCTATGGCTAGAAATTGAAGTTTAAAGGATAGGTTTAGACCACAGCCTGTGGATAACTTTGTGGGTAACTTTTTAGGGCTTTTTGGCCAGGATTTGGGTGGATAGATGGCAACGGTAGCGCAGGTAGATCTGCAAAAGCTGTGGGACCAGGTGGTCTCATCAGTTTCAACTCCGCAATACAGTGCATTTTTAGTTAGAACAAAACCCCTTGGGTTACTTCCGGGTGAGGATGGATCAAATCTACTTTTATCAGCTCCAGATTTATTTACCAAGGATGTTTTAGAGACCAGGCTTCGTAGCATTTTAACTGAGGAGTTAAGCAACCAACTAGGCGAGAAGGTAAATATTGCAGTCACAGTTACCAGTGATGGCAAGAGTGAGTCAGGGGAGGTTGAGGTTGAACCAAGTATTGTTGAAAATTTCACAGAGGTAAAAGGTGGTACTGGTCGAAACTCAACCTCATTAAACAATAATGAGAGTGCGCAATTAAACCCAAGATATATTTTTGAAACCTTTGTGATTGGTGCCTCCAATCGCTTTGCCCATGCCGCAGCTGTTGCCGTAGCTGAAGCGCCAGCAAAGGCTTATAACCCGCTATTTATTTATGGTGATTCAGGGCTTGGTAAAACCCACTTACTTCACGCAATTGGTGCCTACGCCAAAGAGTTATATGGCTCAACCCGGGTTAGATATGTCTCCTCTGAGGAGTTTACAAATGACTTTATTAACTCAATTCGTGATGACAAAGCCTCGGTTTTCCAAAAGCGCTACCGCGATCTAGATATTTTGTTAGTTGATGATATTCAGTTCTTGGAAAACAAAGAACGAACTCAGGAAGAGTTCTTCCATACCTTCAACACTTTATATAACGCCAACAAACAAATAGTTATCTCAAGTGATCGCCCACCAAAACAATTAACAACTTTGGAAGATCGGCTGCGCTCTCGATTTGAGTGGGGTTTAATTACCGATATTCAACCACCGGAGCTTGAAACTAGAATTGCAATTCTGCGCAAAAAAGCTGCGCAAGATAAATTAAATGCCCCGGATGATGTTTTGGAGTACATCGCAAGTAAGATCTCAACCAATATTCGTGAGTTAGAGGGTGCACTAATTCGTGTTACTGCATTTGCATCCCTAAACCGGCAAGGTGTTGATTTATCGCTTGCTGAAATTGTGTTAAAGGATTTAATTCCAGAAGAGGGTGGGCCAGAGATTACTGGGCCAACCATTATGGCTCAGACCGCCTCTTACTTTTCTTTAACAGTTGATGATCTTTGTGGCACATCTCGCTCTCGGGTATTGGTCAATGCTCGTCAGATCGCGATGTACTTGTGCCGAGAGATGACAGAGTTATCACTTCCTAAAATCGGACAAGCTTTCGGTGGACGAGATCACACAACTGTGATGCACGCTGATCGAAAGATTAGGCAGTTAATGGCTGAGCGGCGCTCGATCTATAACCAGGTAACTGAGTTAACTAACCGGATTAAGCAGCAATCTAAAAAGTAGGGTTTTAAAACAATTAAATACTGAAAAGTTCTCCCCAAACCAATACCCCCAACCTGGGGATAAGGTGTGGAAAAGTGTGGATAAGCTTGTTTATAGCCGGGTTGGTGGGTGGTTGTAAACAAATACCCCACACCTCGCCCACAGCTTTTGGGGGTAAGTTTATACGTGCTGACCTGCGGTTTTGCTGACCACCCACAGCTTGCCCTCTGGTTATTACTAACCACTATATATAAGGATTTAAGGGTGAGTGGCTGCGAACTGTTTAATAAAACTTTAAGTAGTTAAGATTTTCAGATTAATAAAGAAAAGGTGAGTAGATGAAGTTTGTAGTTGAAAGAGATTCCTTGGTTGACGCTGTTAACTGGGTTTCAAAGTCGATCTCAAACCGACCAATCACCACAGCGCTTTTAGGAATTGTAATTAATGCAGAGGATGAGATCACCCTATCTGGCTCTGATTTAGAGACATCTGCAAAAGCAAAGTTTGCGGCCCAAGTTTCCCAAAAAGGAAAAGTTTTAGTTCCAGGAAGATTGTTAGCTGAGATCTCCCGTTCACTTCCTGCTAAACCAATCACGTTTAACTTAGAAGGCAGCCGGGTATTAGTAAGTGCAGGTAGTGCCAAATTCACATTACCAACCTTGCCAATTGCAGAGTATCCGACCCTGCCAGAGCTACCTCAAACTTCTGGAAGCTTAAACTCAGATTTATTTGCAACTGCAGTAAACCAAGTTGCAATTGCTGCAGGTAAAGATGATTCACTTCCAACATTAACCGGTGTTTTTGTTGAAATAAATAAAAACCAAATTACTTTGGCCGCAACCGATAGATATCGGCTAGCAGTTAGAGAGTTAAATTGGAGTGCACAGGATGCGGCGATTGAAACCACATCACTATTGCGCGCTCGCACATTAGCTGATGCTGCAAAATCTTTAATTGGTACATCCCAAGTTAGTATCGCACTTGCCCCCGCAAACACAAATGAAAAATTGGTTGGATTTATCTCTGATGGAAAAGCTATGACCTCAAGAGTTTTAGATGGCTCATTCCCACCATTTAGACATTTACTACCAAGTGAATCAACGGCAGAGGCAATTATTGAGGTTGCCCCATTTTTAGATTCAGTAAGACGAGTTGCATTAGTAACAGACAAGACTGTTCCACTACGGCTTAATTTTTCAAACAATTCATTGGTTTTAGAGGCTGGTACAGGGGATGAAGCACAAGCTAGTGAAAAACTTGATATTAACTACAAAGGTGAAGAAATTAATATTGCCTTTAACCCAACCTTTTTAACAGATGGATTAAATGCAATCAACACCGCCTTTGTTCACATCGCCTTTACTGGTGCAAATAAGCCTGCGGTATTAACTGGACAAACCGAGCCAACAAGTGCTCCGATTACAAATTATAAATATCTATTAATGCCAATGCGCTACTCCTCATAACTAGTAAAAATTAAAATTAGTGTTAATCACCAACCTAAACCTTACAAATTACCGCTCCTACACAAACCTAGATCTACCTTTAACTAATGGGATATCTATCTTTGTTGGCAAAAATGGTGAGGGTAAGACAAATATTGCTGAAAGCATTCTTTATCTAACCTTTTTAAGCTCACATAGAGCAAGCTCTAACACCCCATTGGTTAAATTAGGAAACACCAGCGCTTATATCCGCGCCAAAGTTAAATACCCAGAGCGGGAGATATTGGTTGAACTTGAAATAAATAGCGAGAAGGCAAACCGTGCCAAGATAAATCAAAACCCAGTACGCAGCCAAAAAGAGATCTTTGGAATTGTGCAAAGCATTTACTTCTCACCAGAGGATCTAGATATTGTTCGAGGAGATCCAAGTGAGCGCCGCCGGTTTATTGATCAATTACTAACTTTAAGATCCCCGCGGGTGGCAGGAGTTATTACCGATTATGACCGAGCGGTGAAACAACGAAACTCTTTACTAAAAACCAGAGCCAACCCCGATTCATTATCAGCCTGGGATAGCCAGGTTGCAGATTTTGGCGGTCAATTAATAGCATTAAGAATTGCCGCCTTAAGTGAGCTAAAACCTATATTTAATAATGTTTATAAAGATATATCAGACAGTAAGCCGGCTGAGATTATTTATAAATCAAGCATTGAAAATCCAACTGAGAATGCAAGCGAGAACACAAATAAAATAATGGAGAAGTTAATCTCAAACCGAGGAGCTGAGTTAGAGCGGGGTTTAACACTAACTGGTCCACATCGCGATGACTTAACTTTAATATTGGGAGATCATTTAGTTAAAGGATATGCAAGCCATGGTGAATCCTGGTCGATTGCACTTTCATTAAAACTTGCAACATATAATTTATTGAAATCAGATGGCCTATCACCTATATTGATTTTAGATGATGTTTTTTCTGAGTTAGATGAAGAGCGCAGAGAAAAACTTGCGCAAATTGCCGAAAGCGCAGAACAAACCTTAATTACTGTCGCAGTTGAAAATGATCTACCAAAATCATTAACCGGCACAAAGTATTTAGTTAAAAGTGGAACGGTAACCAAAGTATGACGCGTGATTTAGCAAAGGAGTTATATAAGTTTTATCGATCTGGTTATCGAAAATTAAGAGCTGGTGGGCAGGCTAATGTTGAACGGGTGAAAAATACCGATCCACAATCTTTAGAATCAGTTTTATCTGAGGTAATTGCGGGCCGCAATTGGGGTAAAGGTGTTGCAGAGGGAAATCTATTTAGTAATTGGAACGAGATTGTTGGAGATGAGATTGCCCAACACACCACACCAATCTCATTAGTTGATGGCAGATTAACAATTCAATCCTCATCATCTGCATGGGCAACACAAATGAGATTAATGCAGGATGATTTATTAAAAACTATTTCAAACTCATCCCCTGGCGCACTAGTTGAATCCTTAAATGTGATTGGACCTCACGCCCCAAGTTGGAAGCGTGGGCTTCGATCAATTCGAGGCGCTAGAGGGCCTAGAGATACCTACGGCTAGTAGCCACCCACAAAACTTCGCTGAAACTGGCGCATTTATCCCCTAAAACCTTAATTTGGGTAATTCAAAAGCTGATCTGCCGATAAGATTATCTAGTGCGCCGGTCAAAAAACGGCCAGAATCAATTTTAAGAGAGTTTGGGGGTTTGTGGTGGCGACAAAAAACACTCAATCTCAAGCTCAATCTAAAAAAGAGCACAAAGGTTATGACGCATCAAATATCACCGTCCTTGAAGGATTAGATGCTGTTCGTAAACGCCCTGGAATGTATATCGGTTCAACTGGTGAGCGCGGATTACACCACCTAGTTTATGAAGTTGTTGATAACTCAGTTGATGAGGCTCTGGCTGGTTATTGCACTGAGATAAATATTGTTTTGCAAAAAGATGGATCGGTAAAAGTAATTGATAACGGTCGCGGAATTCCAGTTGATATTCATCCAGTTGAAAAAAAGCCAGCGCTAGAGGTTGTGTTAACAGTTCTACACGCCGGTGGAAAATTTGGCGATGGTGGCTACTCAGTCTCTGGCGGTCTACATGGTGTTGGTATCTCAGTTGTAAATGCGTTAAGTACAGATTTAAGCGTTGAGGTCAAACGAGATGGATTTAACTGGAACCAAAGCTACAAACTAGGTGTACCAACTGCGCCAGTTAAAAAAGGAAGTGCGACAGAGGACTCCGGCACCACAGTAATCTTCTGGCCATCTAAAGAGATTTTTGAAACTACAGATTTTTCATTTGAAACCCTATCAACTCGTTTTCGGGAAATGGCATTTCTAAATAAAGGATTGATCTTAACTTTAACTGATGAGCGAGCAGGACATGTGGATGAAAAGGGAAATCCATTAAATGTTAGATATGAGTACTCAGATGGAATTATTGATTTCGTAAAACATTTAAATATGTCAAAAGGTGCCACCCATAAATCAATTATCTCTTTTGCAACTGAAGAAGCTAAACACAAAATGTCACTTGAGGTGGCAATGCAGTGGAACACTGGTTTTTCAGAATCTGTTTACACCTTTGCAAACACGATTAACACCCAAGAGGGTGGAACACATGAAGAGGGTTTTAGAACCTCGCTAACTTCTATTGTTAATAAGTTTGGTGAAGAGTGGGGATTTATCAGAAAGAAAGAGGATCGCTTAACAGGAGATGATGTCCGTGAAGGTTTAACTGCAATTGTTTCGATAAAAATCGGTGAACCTCAATTTGAAGGACAAACTAAAACAAAATTAGGAAATACTGAGGCTAAATCCTTCACCCAAAAAGCGATGAATGACCACCTAACATCTTGGTTTGAAAAAAATCCAAGTGAAGGAAAAGATATTGTTAGAAAATCTATTGATGCAGCAGCCGCTCGTGTAGCCGCTCGTAAAGCACGTGATTTATCCCGTAATCGCAAAGGTTTACTTGAAGGCCGTGGCATGCCAGGAAAGTTAGCTGATTGCCAATGGACTGAACCTGATAAGTGCGAGCTGTATATTGTTGAAGGAGACTCTGCTGGCGGTTCAACAAAAGGCGGGCGTGACTCTAGGTATCAAGCAGTACTACCTATCCGCGGAAAAATATTAAATGTTGAAAAAGCTCGAATTGATCGAGTGCTACAAAACAATGAGGTGCAGGCGTTAATTACCGCACTCGGTACCGGCATTCATGATGATTTTGATTTAGCAAAACTTAGATACCACAAAATTATTTTGATGGCAGATGCCGATGTTGATGGTCAACACATTAGAACCTTGTTATTAACTTTGCTATTTAGATTTATGAAGCCATTAATTGAAAATGGTTTTGTGTATTTAGCGCAACCACCACTTTATAAACTTAAGTGGGGCGGCAAAGAAGCTGTGCAGTATGCATTTAGTGATAAAGAGCGAGATGGCTTTATTCAAATGGGATTAGATAATGGCAAGCGTCTACCAAAAGATGATGGTATTCAACGCTTTAAAGGTTTAGGCGAGATGCCGGCTAAAGAGCTTTGGGATACCACAATGGATCCGGCAACTCGAGTTTTAATTAAGGTAACTCTTGAAGATGCAGCAGCCGCTGATGATTTGTTCTCTGTGTTAATGGGTGAAGATGTTGAGTTGCGCAGATCATTTATTCAGCGAAATGCTAAAGATGTTAGATTTTTGGATATCTAAATATTATGGATAAAACTTTTATAGATCATCAAGGTGAGCACGGTCGGGATCGACAAGAATCTGTAGATCTACAAGTTGAGATGGCTAGGTCTTATCTTGATTATGCAATGAGCGTAATTGTTGGAAGAGCTTTGCCAGATATTAGAGATGGATTAAAGCCAGTACACCGCAGAGTTTTATACGCAATGTATGACGCTGGTTATCGACCAGATAAAGGTTATTACAAATCCTCCAGAATCGTTGGAGATGTAATGGGTAATTACCACCCACACGGTGACACCGCTATTTATGACGCAGTAGTTCGCTTGGCACAATTCTGGTCACTTCGTTATCCATTAATTGATGGAAACGGAAACTTTGGCTCCCCTGGAAATGATCCAGCAGCTGCAATGCGTTACACCGAAGCCCGTCTTGCACCCCTTGCTATGGAGATGATGCGAGATATTGATGAGGAAACTGTTGATTTCATTCCAAATTACGACGGCAGATCACAAGAGCCAACAGTTCTACCTTCTCGCTTTCCAAACTTATTAGTAAATGGTTCAGCAGGTATTGCAGTTGGTATGGCAACAAATATTCCTCCCCATAACTTAACTGAGGTTATTGAAGCAACCTGTTTTGCATTAGAAAACCCAGATATGAAATCTGATGAGTTGCTAGCAAAGTTAATGACAATTGTTAAAGGTCCAGATTTTCCAACCAAAGCTTTAATTGTTGGCAGAGGTGGAATTGAAGATGCTTACAAAACTGGCCGCGGTTCGATAATTATGCGGGCAGTTGTCGAGGTGGAAGAGATAAACAAGCGAACCTGTTTGGTGGTTACAGAACTTCCATACCAAGTTAACCCAGATAACTTAGCGCTAAAAATTGCCGAACTTGTTAAAGATGGCAGGATTAAAGGAATTGCAGATGTTAGAGATGAAGGCAATGAGCGTTTAGGTCAACGATTAGTAATTGTGTTGCGAAATGATGCGGTTGCAAAGGTGGTATTGAATAACCTTTATAAACACACACAACTTCAAGATTCTTTTGGTGCCAACATGTTGGCGTTAGTAGATGGGGTGCCGAGAACTCTTAGATTAGATGAGTTCATTCGTTACTACATCGAACACCAAGTTGAAGTAATTGTTCGCCGAAGCAAGTACCGATTAACTGAGCGAGAAAAAAGAGCTCACATATTAAAAGGTTATTTAAAAGCACTAGATGCATTGGATGCCGTAATTGCTTTAATTAGAGCTAGCAAAACCCCAGAAGAGGCTAGAACTGGCTTAATGAAGCTGCTTGAGGTTGACGAGCTTCAAGCCAATGCAATTTTGGATATGCAGCTTAGAAGAATTGCGGCCCTTGAGCGTCAAAAAATTATTGATGAGCATGATGAATTAATGAAAGATATTAAGGAGCTAAACATAATCTTGGCCAGCCCAGAAAAGCAGCGAGAAATAATTAAAACTGAGCTATCTGAGGTGGGTGTTAAATATGGAAATGAGCGCCGAACTCAAATAATTGCAGGTGATACTGATCTATCTGTTGAAGATTTAATTCCAGATCAAGATGTGGTTGTAACAATTACAAAGGGTGGATACTCAAAACGGACTAAAGCAGATGCCTACCGCGCTCAAAAACGTGGTGGAAAAGGTGTGAAAGGTGCAGCGTTAAAAACAGATGATGTTGTTGAACATTTCTTTACCGCCAGCACCCACAACTGGTTGTTGTTCTTTACCAATAAGGGCCGGGTATATCGCGCCAAGGTGCATGAGTTACCAGATGCAGGACGAGATGCTAGAGGTCAACATGTTGCAAATCTACTTGCATTTAAACCAGATGAATCAATTGCGCAAGTTATTGCAATTGCTGATTACTTAACTCAACCTTATTTAGTAATTGCTACCAAGGCCGGAATTGTTAAGAAGACACCTTTAGTTGAGTATGACTCACCAAGAAGTGGTGGATTAATTGCAGTCTCATTAAAACCAAATGATGAGGTAGTTTCAGCAACTTTAGTAAGTGAAAAAGAGGAGTTGTTATTAGTTTCTAAAATGGGAATGTCATTAAGGTTTTCAGCAAATGATGAGAGCTTGCGTCCAATGGGACGAGGAGCAACTGGTGTGATCGGAATGAAATTTAGAAAAGGTGACAACCTTTTAGCAATGGCTGCAATTAGCAGTGACAATAAAAATTATGTTTTCACAGCAACTGATGGTGGATATGCCAAGCGAACCAAACTTGAGGAGTATCGAACTCAAGGACGAGGTGGTATCGGGGTTAAAGCTGCCAAGATTGATGAGGACTCTAGGGGCGTCCTAGTTGGCGCAATGATTGTTCAAGAAAGTGATGAAATCCTGGCGATCTCATCAGCTGGCACGGTGATGCGAACACCTTTGACACAAATTCGAGAGACTGGCCGAGACACCTTGGGCGTTAGGCTGGTTAACCTAGATCAGGGAATCTCAGTAGTATCTGTTACTCGCTTAGTTGATGATCTTGATTAAGCGCAGAATCGGAAGAATGGCGAGGTATCAAAAACTGGAGCGCGCTTTTCCTCCCCAAATTTAGTTTTGTATGCAAACCTAGCAAAAACTGAAGACCCAATGGTTGGTTTCATTGTTAACCGATCAGTTGGTGGCTCAGTCACTCGTCACCTAGTTACTCGAAAATTACGTCACAACTTTGCCAGCCATCTATCAAAGCTGCCAAATAATTTAATGTTGGTGGTTAGAGTTTTAAAATCTCAGACCGATTACACCACAGAGGTTGAGCAGTTAATTGAAAAAGCATTGATTAAGTTTTCTAGCCAAAACAATAAGGCAGATCTATGAAGCAAATTTTAATTGCGCCAATTAAGTTATATCAAAAATATATCTCACCATTATCTGCACCCCGTTGTAAGTACTACCCATCCTGCTCTACCTATACCGAGCTTGCTATTGCTGAGTTTGGTTTAAAAGGGTTATTGATGGGCATTTATAGATTTGTTAGGTGTAACCCCTTCTCCCACGGAGGGGTGGATTACCCATCAAAAAATGCAGCAATTAAGGTTAGAGAGAGGCAAACAATTTAATGAGTGAGATCCTAAACCCCTTATATACCGCAGTTTCTTGGGTACTAATCACCTTCCATGATCTTCTTAACTTTACCAACAATGAGGATTTGCAATGGTCGGTGGGAATTATCGCGCTGGTAATTTTAATTAGAATTATCTTGATCCCGTTATTTGTTAAACAAATTAAATCCCAACGAGCTTTAACCGCTCTTCAACCACATATGAAGGCGATTCAAAAGAAGTATAAAGATGATCGCCAAAAGCAATCTGAAGAGATGATGAAGCTATATAAGGAGCACAAAACAAATCCACTTGCCTCCTGTTTTCCAATCCTGGCGCAAGCTCCTATTTTCTTCGCATTGTTCTGGGTATTAAATGGAATTAGCCAAAACAAACCACATGGATTGTTAAAGGGCGAATATTTAGTTTCAGCTCAAGAAGCTAGTTTTTTTGGCGCCCCACTATCTGACACCTTCCTTGGCGCGGATGTAACCAGCACAAAAATTATTGCGATTGCTTTGATTATTTTTATGTCTGCCACCACCTTCACCACTCAACGACAGTTGATGGTTAAAGGAATGCCTAAGATGGATTCATCAAACAACATGATGCTGCAACAGCAAAAAATTATGTTGTATTTATTCCCAATCATTTTTGCAGTAACTGGTGTTAACTTTCCAATTGGAGTTTTAATTTACTGGTCAACTACAAACCTTTGGACTTGGGGCCAGCAGTACTACGTAATTAAAAGAAACCCAACACCAGGATCTCCTGCATATGAAGAGCTGCAAAAAAAGCGAGCAGCAAAAGGATTACTTGATGAAAAAAGTAATGATCAAGATGGAACCACAATTGTTGAAAACCAACCAGAACAAACTGGTCAACGTAAACAACCAAAGAAAAAGAAGAAGCGCCGTTAGTTAAAACCGACAAATCATTACAAAAACTATCAAATCACTACAAAATACTTTGGAGGAGTTATGAGCAAGGTTAAGAGTGAAAAGAGCGAAGAGAAGGTAGTTGAAAAGAAGAGCCTGATCGCCCAACTCGAGGAGGAGGGGGATGTAGCAGCTGATTACCTAGAGGGGCTGCTAGATATCGCAGATCTTGATGGGGATATTGATATTGATGTTGAGAATGACCGAGCTGCCCTAGCTATTGCTGGCGGCAAACTTTCCCACCTAGTTGGTGGTCGAGGTGAGGTTTTAGATTCACTTCAGGAGCTAACCCGGCTTGCGGTTCAAACCTCACTTGGCGAGCGCAGCAGATTGATGCTTGATATCGACAACTTTAGAAGTGATAAAAAGGCCGAGCTAGCCGAGTTAGCTAAAGAGACCGCTGAAGAGGTTAAATCAACTGGTGAGGCGATCAAGCTTCGCCCAATGAATGCCTTTGAGCGAAAGGTTGTCCACGACACCATTCAAGAGATTGGCCTAACCAGTGAATCTGAGGGTGAAGACCCAGATCGCTGTGTTGTAGTCCTTCCTGCTTAAGGTTTCACGTGAAACCAACCCCTGAGCTACTCGCCTACTTTGGCGATAATCAGGAGAGGATCCAGGCTTACGCCCTCCTGCTAAAAACCGAGGGGATCGAGCGCGGCCTAATTGGCCCCAAAGAGGGGGATCGGATCTGGCAGCGCCATATTGCCAACTGCATCCCGATCACCACCATTATCAAACCAAACATTCGCCTAGTTGATATTGGCTCAGGGGCTGGTCTTCCTGGGATTGTGATCGCCCTGGCCCGGCCTGATCTGAAGGTAACCCTGGTTGAACCATTGCAGCGCCGGGTGGATTTTTTAACTGAGGTAGTGGCCAAACTTGATATCCCAGTTGAGGTGATCAGAGGCCGGGCTGAGATTGTTAAAAAGCAGTTTGAGGTAGTTACTGCAAGAGCGGTTGCACCTCTTGAGAAGTTGATCCAAATCTCCTGGCACATGATTCCAAAAGGTGGCCAACTTTTGGCGATAAAGGGCGAGGGCGCCCAGGCCGAGTTAGATATAACCAAGCTCAAAAAGGGCTCTACTGCTCAAATCCATGAAATATCACTACCAAATCTGCCTGTTGCAAGGGTGGTTGAGGTGGGTAAGGGTGCTTAACTTCGCCCCATGAGGGCAGAGGATGTTTCACGTGAAACCACAGAGACTGCGGGGGCAAAACCTGTCATTGGGGTGCGCCGGCTTAAAGAGCCAATGGTTGCCCCACTTAAAACCCGGATCTTTACCGTGGCCAACCAAAAGGGCGGGGTAGGAAAAACCACCTCAGCTGTAAATATTGCCGCAGCCTTATCAATGGGTGGGTTAAAGGTTTTAGTAATTGATTTAGATCCACAAGGAAATGCCTCAACTGCATTTGGAATTGATCGCACCTTAAATGGTGGAATCTATGATGTTTTAATTAACGATACGCCAATTGCAGATGTGGCGGTAAAAGTTGCAGGATTTCCCCATCTTGAAGCGGTTGCAGCAAACTCTGATTTAGCAGGAGCTGAGATTCAACTTGTGCCAACAGTAGCCCGTGAATTTAGATTGCAATCTGCATTACAAACTTTTTTAACTGCAAAACAAAATGCTGGTCAACGTTTTGATTATGTTTTTATTGATTGTCCACCAAGTCTTGGGTTATTAACTATTAACGCACTCGCAGCAGCTGATGAAGTTTTAGTTCCAATTCAATGCGAGTACTACTCATTAGAGGGTTTGTCATTATTAATTCAAACATTAACTGAGGTGCAGAAAAGATTAAATCCAAAAATCTCATTAAGCACAATTATTTTAACAATGTTTGATGGCAGAACCAGACTTGCAAATGATGTTGCTGAAAATGTTAAAAAACATTTCCCATCTGAGTTAATTAATATTCCAATTCCAAGAGCGGTTCGAGTATCGGAAGCACCATCTTATGGTCAAACTGTAATGACATATGATGCCTCAAGTCCTGGCGCTATTGCATATATGTCTGTTGCCCGAGAGATTGCAAATCGTGGTGGTGCACCAATTAATCTTAAAAACGAGATTGCCTAATGAGTACTCGCAAAGGTGGTTTAGGTAGAGGGCTAGATGCATTAATTCCAACCTCAGTTATGCCAACTGAGATTAAAACTCAAGCAGGAGTATTAACTGCAAGTCGAGATGAGATTGATGTAAATAACATTAGCGCTAATCCAAAACAACCAAGAACTGTTTTTGATGAAGATTTGTTAACTGAATTAGCATTATCAATTAAAGAGGTTGGCTTACTTCAACCACCAGTTGTTCGATCTATAGGTAATGGCAAGTATCAATTAATTATGGGTGAGCGGCGCTTTCGTGCCGCCAAACTTGCTGGCCTTAAAAGCATTCCAGTAATTATTAGACAAACAAGTGATGATCAATTATTACGTGAGGCGTTAATTGAAAATATTCATAGAAGCCAATTAAATCCATTAGAAGAAGGTGCTGCATATCAGCAGCTATTAAATGATTTTTCATATACCCATGATGAATTAGCTACAAAACTAAGTAAATCAAGGCCGGCAATCACAAACACGATGCGCCTGCTTAATCTGCCACCTGCGGTGCAACGTAAGGTTGCAGCCGGCGTTATCTCAGCCGGACATGCCAGAGCACTTTTGTCTTTAAGTGATGATAAAGAGATTGAAAATTTAGCAAATCGAATTATTGCTGAAGGCTTAACGGTAAGAGCGGTGGAGGAGATTGTTGCAACCGGTGGGGCAAAGGTAAAAAGTGGTGGAATAAGAAGTGGAAAAATTGTTGCACCAAAATTAAAGCAAATTTCAGAGGCGCTCTCAGATCGCTTGGATACCAGAGTTAGTATCGAACTTGGAAAGAAAAAAGGAAAGATAGTTATTGAGTTTGCAACTATTGAGGATTTAGAGCGAATCAATACCGAGATTCAAAAAAGCAAGTAACTAAAAAATTTTGAGATCTAGCGATAAATACTGCTGCTTAAAAATGAGGCATTAATTGCATGAATAGAATTTTAGAAATCCAAGGCCTACGCGCCCTTGCTGCTTTATTGGTGGTTATATATCACGCTGATTTTATTCCAGGTGGCTTTATCGGAGTTGATATATTTTATGTAATCTCTGGATATTTGATTACAGGTTTAATCTTAAGAGAGATTCAAAGCAGTGGCGGGTTGAACTTAAAAAACTTTTATCAGCGCCGGATTAAGAGATTACTACCTGCATCGGTTTTAGTTTTAATCGTAACTGCCTTTATTTCCTATCTAATACTTCCCCCAATCCAGCGAGCAGAGCTGGGCAGAAATGTTTTGGCAGTTGGCTTACTTGTTTCAAATTATGCATTTGCCTTCTGGGAGACTGATTATCAAAATTTAGGGGCTAACCCTTCAGCATTAATTCATTACTGGTCACTTGCAGTTGAGGAGCAATTTTATTTGATCTGGCCGATTTTCATCTTGTTAATTTCAAGAATGGGAATACGAAAAATAAAGTGGGCGATTTTTTCAGTATTTGCAATCTCACTGATTTTTTCAATCTGGCAAACCCAAAGCTCATCGATTTTAGCTTTTTACTCACTACACACCAGAGCTTGGGAGTTAGCGGCTGGGGCATTAATCCTCTTTATTCCAAAACCACTCAAAGCCTTTTTGGATAAGAATCAGAAAATACTTGCATTATTTGGGCTTGGTTTAATCACCTACGCAACCATCATCTTTAACTCCCAAACCCCATTTCCAGGTCTTTTTGCCCTACTTCCAGTAATTGGTACATTCTTGTTAATCACCTCAATAGGTGCTTGGCCTAAATTGATCAGGCAGCTATCAAATAACAGAACCACCCAATGGCTTGGTGCAATCTCTTACTCTCTTTATCTATGGCATTGGCCAGCTCTACTTCTACCTAGCATTTATCTAGAGCGAGCATTACTTGCAAGTGAAAAAATACTTTGTGTAATTATCACTATTATTTTGGCTCACCTAACATATAAATTTGTTGAACAACCAATTAGATATGCAAAGCTGGATGCAAAGGCAGTTTATAAAACTCTCGCTTCATCTGTTGCAGTAATTACCTTAATTAGTGTTGGCATTATCGCAACAAATACAACAAAGTTTTATGTCAAAGAGGTAAACCAAACCTTTGATCTAGTTGAAATTACCGCACAACCTAAGGTCTATACCGATGGCTGTCATGCTGGATGGGGTGAAACCTCATCAAATGATTGTGTTTATGGAGATCTAACTTCAGATAAAACAATCATCTTATTTGGCGACTCCCACGCCGCTCAATGGTTTGAGCCATTAAATTCAATTGCAACTAGGGATGGCTACAAATTGATCTCTCTTATAAAATCTGCCTGCCCAGCTTTTGAATTACCACGGGTAAGTAAGGGCTCATATAAAAAAGAGGAGTGCGCCACTTGGCAGGAAAACTCGATAAATAGAATTAAAGAGCTCACACCAGAGTTTGTAATTATCAGTACTTTTTCACACTACAACCTTTATGATAAAAACAGCCAGAAGGAAAATTATTATGTTAGCGGGCAGAAAGATTTATTCAATAAATTAAGTGATTACAGCCAAAATCTGATCTACCTATCTGACACACCAAAGCCTGAAAAAGACATTCCTAACTGTTTATCTAATAACTCACTTTCATCTTGTAATGAGATTACAAGATCTCTTGGTGTGATTGATTTTTGGTTTATGGCTAGCGGAAAAAGAATTCATAAAACTGTTCACCACTTTTTATTTACTGAAGTTGGCGGCAAATTAGCCCCGCAAGTAACTGAGGTTGATGATGTTGCTTGGTTTCCGATCGAGGAGATTGTTAGCAAACTTGCATATCCGGATGAACGAAAACTTATTGCAAAATCAGGACAGCTAGTACCGTGAAAAAGATTTGGGTTTTAATAGCCGCGCTATTAATTCCACTTACCCTCTCACCGGCTGCTAGCGCTGTTCAAGTGGTTGTGATTTCAGAGCCAACTCATCGCTTATCAGATGGTGTTTTCTTTGATGATTTACTTGCAATAAAACTTTCACCAACTGGCTCACTAGGAATATTGGTTTATTCAAACTCAAAAAGTGTTCGCTCTTGGTTAATAGATCCAGCAACAATTGAAGAGATATTGGCCATGAGCAATGGTTACGGAGTTTTAGATGGGGCAACACCTACTGGCCAGCAAATTGCAAAGGATTGGTTAGCCCAATTTGAAAGAGTAAGTAAAGGACAAAGAATTTACTCACTTATCTACGGAAACCCATCAAATTATTGGGTTGACCAATTATTGAAAAATGAATTACAAACTATTAAATCTGGTGGCAAAAATGTACTTGAACAGGCGCTGATACGATCAACTTCAGAAAGTGATGCAATAAATGGTGAAAAGCAGCCACTTTCTAAATCAAATATTAATTTAATAAAGTACATGCAGAGGCAGATTAATTTGTTGGGTACAGTAGTTGATAAAGATGAGTTGCTTTCCTATCAATTAAGAATTAGCCAGTTGTTAAACCCAGATATCGACAAAGAAAGCATTTCTTATTTACTTAAAGATTTTGATAAATCAATCACTGGTATGAGAAACAAATTAAGAGTTACAAAATCAAAATTCACTATTACCTCAGCAAAAGAGGAATTGCCAATTACTTTGGTAAATAACTTTGATACACCAGTGAATTTAAAGCTAAGCATTAGAGCAATTAATAGCAAGGTGGTTGTTTCTTCAGTGGATAAGATCCTGCTAGAGCCAAATTCAAAGCAACAGGTGTTGCTACCAATTGAGGTGTTAGCCAGCGGAGAATCGGCCTTACTTGCGCAGCTTACAAACCTAGATAATCGACCAATTGGGTATCCGGTAAATATAAATCTAAAACTTTCAGTAATTAGCCCCGTCGCCACCTGGATTACCTCAGGTGCTGCGGTACTTTTATTTTTGGCAGCAATTGTCCAAAGTGTCCGTAGGGTAAGGCGGCGAAAGTAATGTCAGATAGTCAATTAGTGCGCGCCTCCTCTGTGATGGCAGTCGGCACTATCGCCTCCCGAGTAACAGGATTAATCCGAAATTTATTAGTGGTTGCTTTGTTGGGAACCGCACTCCTTGGCGATACCTACAACGTTGCCAACACAATGCCAAATATTTTATATAACTTGCTAGTTGGTGGGGCGTTAACTGCAGTTTTTGTGCCACAAATAGTTAGATCATTAAGAGATTCAGATGGTGGTAACGCATTTATCTCAAGGTTGTTTACTTTAACAATTACATTCTTATTTTTGCTTACAGTTCTTGGCATTGTTTTTGCGCCACAAATAGTAAATATCTATGCCCCAGATTATGCAGGGCGAACTGAATTTGATATCACTGTTTCTTTGATGCGTTACTGCTTGCCACAAATCTTCTTTTTAGGACTGTTTGCTTTGCTTGGCCAGATTGCAAATGCTAAAGGTAAATTTGGACCGATGATGTGGGCCCCGGTGATTAATAATTTAATCACAATCGCATTATTTGCATTTTTGTTATCCAACAACCAAAACCTAAGCGTTAACAATATTTCAGATGATCAATTGTTGTGGTTAGGTCTTGGTACGACAGCTGGATATCTAGCCCAGGCTGTAATTTTATTTCCAGTCATAATTAAAAGTGGTGTTAAGTTATCTTTAAAGTTTGATTGGGTGAATGCTCAAATTATTAAATCGTTTAAACTTGCTGGCTGGAGCTTTGTTTATGCATTAATCTCACAACTTTCATATCTTGTCACAATTAATATTGCTACCTCTGCTGCAATTAATGCCGCATCCGATGGTATTACTACTGGAGTTGGATACACCCCTTATGCAAATGCATATTTGGTATTGATCCTGCCGCATTCAATTATTGCAGTTTCAATAGTCACCGCTTTACTTCCTAAAATTTCTAATTTAGTAATTGATAAGAAGTATTTAGAGATCACAAATTCAATGAGTATGGCGATGAAATTGATCGGGTTATTTACTGTTCCAGCGGCAATTTTGTTTTTTGCATTTGGTGAATTAGTTTCAAATGTTTTGTATTTTGGTATTTCAACCCAAGATGCAAATTATTTAGGTTTAACGCTGGCAGCTTTTGCCTTTGGTTTAATCCCAGTAAGCATAAATCTGGTACTGCTGCGCGGGTTAAATGCCTTTGAGAACCTTAAATCTCAAGTTTTAGGTAATTTGATTATGAATCTAATCTCAGTTGCACTGTCCCTGTTGGCAGCCAATTACTTAGAGCCCAAGTATGTAACTGTTGGGTTAGCTGCCATATTCACTATTCATTATTTCATTGGCGCTGGTATCTCTTTTTATTTGGTTAAACGTCATCAAATACATTTACCAGTTTTAAAAATCACCTTCTTCTACCTTAAGTTAATCCTGATATTTGGTTTGGTAATCACCCCAATTTGGCTACTAAGGGAGCGCTTTGCGGGTGGGAATTTAATCCACCTGATCGGCGTTGTATCAGTATCGATTGTTTTGTATTTCTTAATCTTGAAACTACTAAAAATCGCCGAGGTCACATCATTAATAAAAGTAATCAAGGCAGGAAGGCAATAGGCTCTGAACGTGAGTGATGTTAATGAGGTAGTAATTGTTGGATCTGGCCCTGCCGGATATACCGCGGCTATCTATGCTGCCCGCGCCCAACTAAAACCAATTATTTACGAAGGCTCTGTTACGGCCGGTGGTGCATTAATGAACACTACTGAGGTTGAGAATTTTCCTGGCTTTGCAACAGGTGTTATGGGGCCTGAACTTATGGAGTCAATGCGCAAGCAGGTTGAAAGATTTGATGCAAAAATTATTACCGATGACATTGTTTCTATGAAATTAACTGGTGAGATAAAAGAGTTAACCGATGGATCTGGAAATACCGTCAAAGCAAAATCAGTTATCTTGGCAATGGGCTCTGCCTATAAAGAGATTGGTTTGCCAAATGAAAAAAGATTATCTGGCCGAGGAGTTTCCTGGTGTGCAACATGTGATGGTTTCTTCTTTAGAGAACAAGTAATCGCAGTTGTAGGTGGTGGTGATTCAGCTATGGAGGAGGCAAACTTTTTAACTAAGTTTGCTAGCAAAGTTGTATTAATCCATCGCCGTGATTCATTTAGAGCATCAAAGATTATGATTGATCGAGCGGCTGCTAATCCTAAAATTGAGTTTTTATTTAATCATGAAGTAATTGATGTCTTGGGTGAAGAGAAGGTTTCTGGGCTTAAATTAAAAAATACTGTCACTGGTGAGGAAAGTGTTAAAGATTTCACTGGGTTATTTGTTGCTATTGGTCATTTGCCAAGAAGTGAGTTGGTGGCAGGTCAGGTTGATTTAAATGCTGAGGGCTATGTTTTGGTTGAGGGTCGAACTACTAAAACAAAAATTCCTGGCGTTTTTGCCTGTGGTGATCTCGTTGATTTCACCTACCGCCAAGCAATTACAGCAGCTGGATCAGGCTGCCAAGCAGCATTGGATGCTGAGAGGTTTTTAGCAGGACATTAATTTTAAAAGTAGGATAAGCAGATAACTTAAGGAGAGAAAAAATGGCAACATCAAAGGTAACGACAGCTGATTTTGAATCAGTAGTTCTAAAAAGTTCCACCCCAGTATTAGTAGATTTTTGGGCCGAGTGGTGTGGTCCATGCCGTGCTGTTGGTCCAATTTTGGAAGAGATTTCAAATGAGTATGGCGATAAGTTAAAGATTGTTAAGTTAAACACTGATGAAGAGGGCGCCATTGCTATGAAATATGGCATCTCTTCAATCCCAACCATGAATGTGTTTGTAGGCGGGGAAGTAGTGAAAACTATTGTTGGTGCAAAGCCAAAACCAGCATTATTGAAAGATCTTGAAAGCTTTATTAAGTAAAACTTAGATAGCAAATAATAATTTATGAGCGATCAACCAAAATTAGGTGATCGCTCTGATGCGGTTGAATTAATTGCAAATACCTTAACTCGGCTTGGTTTTCTTAAAAACCCAACTAATATTTTTGATGAAAACCTAACTCAAGGCATTAAGGCCTTTCAGCAAGAGCGAGGGTTAACTGCAACTGGGGTAATAAATGAAATTACTGCCAGAGCCTTGGAGGAGGCACGATTTAAACTTGGTGACCGAGTTTTGTTATTTAATCCTGCGGCATTAATGCGTGGGGATGATGTCAGTAATTTGCAAGATCGGTTATTAGAGCTTGGATTCAATTGCGGTAAGGTTGATGGAATGTTCGGTGCTATTACCGAAGGTGCTGTCAAGGAATTACAAAAATCAGTTGGAATTGTAAGTGATGGCAAATGTGGTCCGGCAACTTTAATTTCATTAATGAGATTGGTTAAAACCGTCTCAGGTGGTGCATCAACTGCGTTACGAGAAAGTGTTAAACATGCGGTTCGCTCACCGGCGTTAGCCAACAAGGTGGTTGTGATTGATCCAAGCTGGGGTGGTGAATTTACAGGTGAGAGCCAAAATGGCGTCGTTGAATCTGAGGTGGTTTTTGATCTAGCTCAGCGGTTAGAGGGAAGATTAATTGCACTTGGTGTGAATGTGGTTTTAACCCGAAGTGCTAATAACTCACCTCTTGAGAAAGAAAGGATTCAAACTGCAAACTCAGTTAATGCTGATTTAGTAATTGCTTTAAAGGTAGATAGCTATAAAAATGAGAACGCAAATGGAGTTGCCACTTATTACTATGGCAGAGATGACAAAGGAGTTAGATCGGTAGTTGGTGAAAGATTTGCTAATTTATTGCAAAGAGAGATTTGTGCCAGAACTGATTTATTAAATTGCCGAACACATGCTAAAAGTTGGGAGTTGCTGCGATTAACTTCAGCACCTGCGGTAAGAATTGATTTAGGTTATCTTTCTAATCCTCAAGATGCCAAACGATTGGCATCAGCTGCTTTTAGAGATCAATTGGCTGAGGCGATAATTGTGGCAATTCAGCGTCTTTACTTATCGGCTGAGGCAGATGCCAAGACTGGCACCTTGAAAATATCTGATTTAAGAAGAGCTGGGCTTAGAAACTAGTTTTATCACCGCCTGCTCTATGGCAAACTTGGTTAATGGATTCAGGTAGAAATCTTCGGGTAGTTAAAACAGATGCCCCTGTCCGCATTCACACAGGTGAGCCAGAAAATCTTCCTGAACGTTTTGCGCATCGCGCAGTAGGTATGAAGGCAAGTGAGATTAGATCTTTATTTGCAGTTGCAAGCAGACCTGAAATTGTTTCTCTGGCTGGTGGAATGCCAAATCTTTCAGCGCTGCCAATGGAGATGATGGCATCGGTTACAAATAATTTGATTTTAGAAAATGGCGCAGAGGCTTTGCAGTATGGCAGTGGCCAGGGTCATCCAAAATTACGTGAACAAATCTGTGATGTGATGGCACTTGAAGGAATTAAAGCCCACCCAGATGATGTGGTGGTAACAACTGGTTCCCAACAAGCGTTGGATTTAATCTCTCGTATTTTTATTGATCCAGGTGATGTGGTTCTAGTTGAAGCTCCATCATATGTTGGCGCACTTGGCACATTTAAACAATATGAAGCCCAGGTAGTTCATGTTGCAATGGATCAAGATGGTTTGATTCCATCCGCTCTTGAAGAGGCGATTAAAACAACAAAAGCTGCTGGTCGAAAAATTAAGTTCTTATATTTAATTCCAAATTACCAAAACCCAGCTGGTGTTTTATTGCCGGCCGATCGCCGTAGTGAGATTCTAGATATCTGCCGTCAGGCGCAAATTTTTATTGTCGAAGATAACCCATATGGCTTACTAGGTTTTGATAAGCCATCGCCAAATGCAATGCGGGCAAATGATTCAGAAAATGTAATTTACTTAGGAACTTTTTCAAAAACTATTGCACCTGGCCTAAGGGTTGGCTGGGCGCTAGTTCCACAATCATTAAAGGACAAGATGGTTATCGCATCTGAATCATCAATTCTTTGTCCTTCAAACTTCACACAGTTAGTTATCTCAAGTTATTTAGCTAACCAGCCATGGCGAGATCAAATTGCAAGTTTTGCTAAGTTATATAAAGAAAGAAGAGATGCAGCATTAGCTGCATTAGATAAATATTTTCCAAAGGGTGCTACTTGGACTAAACCAGGTGGTGGTTTTTATATCTGGGTTACTTTGCCACCTGAGATTGACACCAACGCACTTGTGCCAAAAGCGATTGCAGCAAAGGTTGCATATGTGCCGGGAACAGCCTTTTATGCTGATGGTTTTGGCTCATGGTCGCTAAGAATTTCATTCTGTCACCCAACTGCTGAGCGAATTACTGAAGGAATTAAGGCTCTAGCTGGGGTAATTAAAACTGAGATGGATAGCAGACAGATTAATTAAGTAAGCCAGCTTTTACTAAAGAATCTCTTAAATTATCAGTTGCTGCAATTGCTGCTGCAATTGAAATATGGGAGGCATCGCGATAGACCACATAATTATCATTGATTGCATCACACCCATTTTTGCAAAACCATTTATATGGATCAATCTTTAAAAATCCTTCATAAACTTTATTTGAGGATCTTTTAATCTCATTACAAGATGAAAGTGAGTTATTAGATAAACAGTTAGGAATGTCTTTTTCAGGCTTTGGTGTGTCAGATAGGTAGATCAGATTTTGG
>KB900546.1 GCA_000378905.1 actinobacterium SCGC AAA028-A23 | reverse complement strand
TTAGTGGATTATCAAAACTTAATGCAGCAAGCGCTCGCACTTGCTAATCAAGCTGCCACATTTAATGATGTGCCAGTTGGTGCACTAGTAGTAAATGATAAAGGTGAAATCATTGGCGTGGGTGAAAATCTGCGGGAGAAAAATAATGATCCAACTGCTCACGCCGAGATTGTGGCAATTAAAGAAGCTGCCCAAAAAATTGATAATTGGCGCCTAGATGATTTAACCATGGTTGTTACTTTAGAGCCATGCGCAATGTGTGCTGGCGCCATTGTTCAAACCAGAATGAAGCGGTTGGTATTTGGCGCCTTTGATGAAAAAGCAGGCGCAGTAGGATCTGTTTGGGATGTGGTTCGAGATACCAGAGCATTAACAAAGATTGAGGTTATCTCAGGAGTATTAGAAAAAGAGTGTGCTCAAGTTTTAACAAAATTCTTTAAAGGTAAGCGTTAAACCACAATCTCATAAGATGGGTTAAGAATTACTAGTTGGCCATTATTTTCACCAACCATGCCTTCAGCGCGAAGTTCAGAGCCAACATCTAATCCAGTAATTTCCCGGCGACCTAAGAATTGCAATGTAACTCCACCAGATTCATCCCAAACCTCAACCTCAACAACAGGGGATGAACCACTAGGAGCTGCCTTTATTGAGTTAACTCTGCCCTGCACATGTGCACGCTTTCGCCAGGTGATATTTCCAATCGGAGTTAAATTCTCTGCGTAGTGACTTACAGGTTCAGATGATTTATTTACCAAAGGTGTTGGCACCCTAGTAAATGTACTTTGTGTGCGCTTTGGTTCATTCAAACTTTTTGTTTCAAAATCATGCGAATATTGTGTGTTTTCTTGACCAGTAATAATCTTTTGGACATCAAATGGAATGATGGTTGCAACTACACGTGGAATTTGTGAGATAGGACCAGCAATTGACTCTGCGGTCTGATCATGAAGTAAGCGCCCTAAAAATTTCGAGTAAGCCCGGCGTGGCAACAAAAGTGTTAACTCTGTGTCGCCAGCATCAGTAACAGATTGTGCATAATCAACAACTGAGTTAACTAATCTGCGATCTGGGCAATCGATTAATTCTAGTGAAACATCTGCAAATGCAGGATTTGCTTGCCAGCTCTTACTCAACTCTTCTGCCCTACGATCATCAATTACAAAATGAACAGCATTCACATTTCTAGGTTTTAAGCTTCGGGCATATCTAATTGCTCCAACTGTTGCAATATCAATTCGATCAACTAAAACTGTAACATCGTGGCGGGTAATAGAGGTTGCCCGTGAATCCTTGCTAGAAAGAATTAAAGCTTTGTTCTCTTGGCTGTATCGTTGATTAAATCTGAGCATAATTGCCGCAACAATTGGTGTCCCAATAACTACCAACCAAGTACCGTCAGCAAACTTCAACACTGATAACAATAAAACTGTAGTAATTGCAATTATGCCAGTGGTTAGATGTAAGAAGTACTTGCCTTTATTATTACGATTTTTCTTCGCCATTCCAAAGCCAGTTAGAGCAAACCCAATAAATACCGCAAGTGCATAAATTGCCGCCAGGGTTGTGATACTTGCCTTAGACGCAATAACTAAAATTATTGCAAAACTTGAGATAAAAATAATTCCATTTGAAAATGCTAATCTGTGACCACGCTTTGTTAACTGCTTTGGCAAAAATCCATCATTTGCCACGATATTGACCATATTTGGAAAGGCATTAAAGCAGGTGTTTGCGCCTGCAAACAATATAAATGTGGTGCCAGCTTGTACGAAATAGTAAAAACTTTCACCGAGTAAAGAGTCACCAAGAGATGCTTGCGCAACTAATGAAATTACAGTCGGTGTTCCCGTTGCATATGGAATAGCCACTACTTGATGTGCTAGCCAAGCGATACCAACAATTAGAATTCCTAAGGTTGCACTCATAAGCATAAGAGTTTTTCTAGCATTGCTATGTTCTGGCTCTTTAAAGAGAGCAACTGAATCTGAAATTGCCTCTAATCCTGTTAAGGATGCGCTGCCATTGGCAAAGGCTTTAAGGATCAACAAAATTGCAGCCAAACTTAAAAGACCTTGGGCTTCACCTAATGGCAAAAGACCTGGTGTATTAGTTGGATACTCTGGCAATGTTCCAGTAAAACTTCGGTATAAACCAAAGATAAAAACTGTAAACATGCCAGCTAGAAATAGGTAAGAAGGCAGAACAAAAATTAGGCCAGCATCTTTTATGCCCCGCAAATTTATATATGTGAGAAGGACGATAACAAAAATAGTTAGCAATACTTTGTGCTCTGCTAGCTCGGGTATTGCAGAGATTATTGCCGCTACTCCAGCTGCAGTTTGAATAGCCACTGTAATTATGTAACCAAATATCAACTCAATTGCAGCTACTTGAGAAATTACCTTTCCAAAGTTCTCCCTTGCCACAACATATGCCCCACCTGCCTTGGTGTAGGTATTAATCACATCCCGATAAGAGAAAGTGATAATAAGTAACATCATGATGATTACACCAATTAGTGGAGTAAAAATTGTAAAAGCAGCTAAACCAAATGCAGGAATTAATGCAACAAGAATCTGTTCTCCACCATAGGCTGAGCTTGAGATGCAATCTGAAGATAAAACTCCGTAGGCATGGCGCTTTGATAACCGCTGCTCGTGTAGTGAGTGGCGATTTATTGGTTTTCCTAATAATTTGCTTTTTATCCGGTATGAAAGAGGATCTTTTAGGTGTGCGTGCTCTGAAAGCACCTTTGGTGCTGGTGCGTTATCACTCCAAGTATTAGGCACTTTGAAAAACACACTCCAATGAGAAGTTAGGCATTAAGTATACGCCTGTTTTTATGGCGATTTTTTAAGCGCCTATGGGTGGCCGTATGCTTATCTTTATGCAGTTAAAGACTCAGCTTTACATCGATGGCAAGTGGGTCAATGGCGTCTCAACCCTGCCAGTAACAGATCCAAGTGATAATTCAGTAATTGCCAATGTTCAAGTTTCATCAGATAAAGAGTGTGCCGATGCCGTAGATGCAGCAGCTCGTGCATTTAAAAGTTGGTCAAAGACAGCGCCACGTGTGCGCGGTGAAGTTTTGCGTAAAGCATTTGAAATTATGGTGGCAGAGGCTGATCGTCTTGCCGAAATTGTCTCTAAAGAAAATGGCAAAGTATTAACTGATGCAAAGGGTGAAATTTTGTATGCCGCTGAGTTCTTCCGTTGGTTTTCGGAGGAGGCGGTAAGAATAAATGGTGAATTTAGAAGCTCACCAAGTGGCGATAAAAGAATTTTAGTTACCAAACAACCAATTGGTGTTTCACTATTAATCACACCATGGAATTTCCCAGCTGCTATGGCAACTCGAAAGATTGGCCCAGCACTTGCTGCAGGTTGCACCGTTATTTTAAAGCCAGCAGGTGAGACTCCTCTTACTGCAATTGCAATTGTTGAGATTCTAGAAAGAGCAGGCGTTCCAGCTGGAGTTGTTAACTTAATTTTGCCAACACCAACTGGACCTGCAATTGCCAAAATATTAAAGGATCCAAGAGTTGTAAATCTTTCATTTACCGGTTCAACTGAGGTTGGCAGAGTTTTATTAAAAGAGGCGGCAGATCGGGTAATTCGTTGCTCAATGGAGTTAGGTGGTAACGCACCATTTCTAGTCCTGTCTGATGCAAATGTTGATGAGGCGGTAAGTGGTGCGCTCCTTGCCAAGATGAGAAATGGTGGCGCAGCATGTACTGCAGCAAATCGTTTTTATGTTGCCAAAGAGTTAGCTGAAGATTTCACTAGCAAATTAGCTGCTGCAATGAGCCAATTAAAGATGGCACCTGGCACATCTAACGGTGCTCAACTTGGCGCAAGTGTTTCTGTCAAAGAACGAAATAAAATTGCAGAGTTGGTTGATTCATCAGTTTCAGCTGGGGCGGTAGTTAAAACCGGCGGTAAAACACCAGATGGCACCGGTGCTTTTTATCCTGCCACAGTTTTAACTGTTAAAAACAACAACCCAATCTTGGCGCAAGAGATCTTTGGACCGGTTGCACCAATTGTTGTCACTACATCTGATGAAGAGGCGATTGAGTTAGCAAATGCAACTGAGTTTGGTTTGATTGCATATGTTTACTCCGCCGATTTAAAGCGTGCGATTAGAGTGGCAGAGGCGTTGGAATCTGGCATGGTGGCAATCAATAAAGGTGTGATCTCAGATCCTGCAGCACCATTTGGTGGCTTTAAGCAATCTGGCTTGGGCCGTGAAGGTGGCTTTGCTGGAATTGAAGAGTTTTTAGAGACTAAATATATTGGCGTAGAAATTTAATTTTAAATTACGATATTCACACATATTGGCGCAATGATGCAGAGCGCAATATTGCTCTTGAATTAAAACAATTACTTACCCAAAACCAGGTGCAAACCTTTTCCTTAGTTGATATTCCAATTGGGCCGCATCCTTTGCCAATGTTTGAAGCACATGTTTCTGCTCAATGCTTGCCTGAGATCGAAGTTTTATTAGTTGAAAATAAAGGCAGCTGCTCCATCTTGGTTCATGAAAAAACTGGAGATCATATGTATGACCACACCAAAGGAGCTCGATGGTTAGGTGAGCCATTGGAACTAAATTTGGAGTTTTTGAAAAACTTTCCTGGCTAAAAATGGCGGAGGATGAGGGATTTGAACCCTCGGTAGGTTGCCCTACACACGCTTTCCAAGCGTGCGCACTCGGCCGCTATGCGAATCCTCCAGTATTACTTACAAGGCTTAAGAGTATCGGTGGTGATGACTAAGATTTACCGTTAGATCCCCCGTGCGGCATTAACGTGCCGAACTCCCCCAGGGCAGGAATGCAGCAAGGGTAGGTGCGCTCTAGTGGGTGTACGGGGGGTCCTATTCTTTTACAAATGTTTTAACAACTTAAGTGAAGGAGGCGATAAATGTCATTAGCTCTATACCGCAAATATCGCCCATCAATCTTTGCTGATGTAATTGGTCAAGAGCATGTAACAACTCCATTAAGTAATGCACTTGAATCTGGAAAAATTCACCACGCTTATTTATTTAGCGGACCAAGAGGTTGCGGTAAAACATCTAGCGCAAGAATTATGGCTAGATCTTTAAACTGTGAAAAGGGACCAACACCTAATCCATGTGGGATTTGTCAATCCTGTAAGGATTTAGTTGCAAATGGTCCTGGCTCACTTGATGTAATTGAATTAGATGCAGCAACCCATGGTTTAGTAGATGATGCCAGAGATTTAAGAGATAAAGCTTTTTTTGCACCAGTCCAATCCCGCTACAAAATTTATATTATTGACGAGGCCCACCAATTAGGACCAGGAGCTGCCAACGCATTACTTAAAGTAGTAGAAGAGCCACCTGCACATGTAATTTTTATCTTTGCCACAACTGAGCCAGATAAATTAATCTCAACAATTAGATCTAGAACTCATCACTATCCATTTAGATTGGTGCCACCAACTATTTTGGCAACTCATCTAGAAAAGATTTGTGATGCCGAGGGCATCAAGGTTGCAAAGGGTGTAATTGGTTTAGTTGTTAGAGCCTCCGGTGGATCAGTTCGAGATGGTTTATCAATCCTAGGCCAGCTACTAGCTGGTGCCGGAAAAGATGGCGTTACCTATGAGATTGCAGTTGCCTTACTTGGTTATACCGATGGTGCTTTATTAGATGAGGCAATTGATGCACTCGCTGCCCAAGATAGCGCCTCTTTATTTAACACGGTTGATCGAGTTGTTGAATCAGGACAAGACCCAAAACGTTTTGCCTCCGATCTACTAGATCGCCTGCGCGATTTAATAATTGTTGGCGCAGTTGATGACAATAACTCCTCGCTCCTTATGCAACTACCAGTAGATCAATTAGATCGAATTCGAACCCAAGCTAAGTTAATTGGAGTTGCAAATCTAATTAGATCAGCTGATTTAGTAGCCAATGGCTTAACTGCAATGCGCGGTGCCACACCACCAAGATTGATACTGGAGTTAATTTGTGGCCAGATGCTGCTGCCAGCAGGAGATAACTCAGCCCTTGCTGCTCGGGTTGAAAAACTAGAGCGCGGCCAAAGCGCGGGGCTGATTACAACTAGTGCACCAGTTAAGAGTGAAGAAAAGATTGCACCGGCTAAATCTGAACCAAAAAAAGTTGAAACAAAACAAGCAGAGGCAAAACCTGCTGAGGTAAAGCAGGTTGAAGCAAAAGTTGTTGAACCAAAGCCAACTAATCACAAACTAAGTGGATCAGCAGATATCACCGCTTTGCGTAGAATGTGGCCGCAGGTAATTGAAAATGTTAAGGGCAAGAGAAGATTAACCTGGTCATTACTTGCAACGAGTGCGCAGATCATCTCAGTTGATGATGAGAATCTAACTATTGGAATTGTTAACCAAGGCGCTCGGGATTCATTTATCAGGTCAGAAAGTGATCTGATTTTGTCAGATGCCTTTGAAGAGGTGGCGGGAGTGCGGCGCAAGATTCTTGCAACAGTAGATACCTCCGTTGCCACCACCACAATGGCAAGATCAGATGAGGATCCATCCGATGCCAATATGCTCTCAGGAGCAGATCTGTTAGCAAGTAAATTAGGGGCTAAAGTTATTAAGGAGTCTGACTAATTTAATATTAGTTAACCAGATATGTATGAAGGAATAATTCAAGATTTAATTGATGAGCTAGGACGTCTTCCTGGGGTTGGCCCAAAAAGTGCGCAACGAATTGCTTTTCACATTATTCAATCAGATCGAGTTGATGTCACCCGTCTTGCTGAGGTTCTAAAAACAGTTAAGGAAAGAGTTAAGTTTTGTATTACCTGCGGAAATATCTCTGAGGAGGATCTATGCAAAATCTGTCGAGATCCAAGAAGAGATGAAACTGCAATTTGTGTAGTTGAAGAGAGTAAAGATGTTTTGGCAATTGAAAAAACTAGAGAGTTCAAAGGTAAGTACCATGTATTGGGAGGTGCGATCTCACCAATAGATGGCATCGGCCCTGAAAACTTAAGAATTAAAGAGTTAATGACCCGGCTTGCTCAAACACAGATCAGCGAAATTATTATTGCGACAGATCCAAACCTGGAGGGTGAGGCAACTGCTACCTACCTGACCAGATTGATTAAGCCGCTTGGGATTAAGGTCTCTCGTCTTGCCTCAGGCCTTCCTGTGGGTGGAGATCTTGAATATGCTGATGAAATTACCCTTGGCAGAGCTTTTGAGGGCAGAAGAAGTTACGATAACTAGTTAATCTCATTATTTAAGATGATTCCGTGTCTTAATATCTGAGATAATTCCCCAAATCCTTTATTTATCCATCACAATTATCCCATGGGCTTGATCGTGCAGAAGTTTGGCGGCTCCTCCGTTGCAGATGCTGAGGGGTTAAAGCGGGTTGCCAGCCGAATTGTGGCCACCAAGAAATCAGGGCATCAAGTAGTTGTAGTGGTCAGTGCAATGGGCGATACCACCGATGAGTTGATTGATTTAGCAAACCAGGTATCACCACTTCCAAATGGTCGTGAGTTAGATATGTTGCTTACCGCAGGTGAGCGAATCTCAATGGCATTACTTGCAATGGCAATTTCAAATTTAGGTCATGAGGCAAGATCTTTCACCGGTTCCCAAGCTGGAATTATTACTACCTCAACTCATGGCAAGGCCAGAGTTATTGATGTGACACCAGGACGAATTCAAGAAGCTTTAAAAGAGGGCGCAATTGCAATTGTTGCCGGCTTTCAAGGAGTTTCTCAAGATACAAATGACATTACAACTTTAGGCAGAGGTGGCTCGGATACAACCGCGGTTGCACTCGCTGCAGCTCTTGAAGCTGATGTTTGTGAAATCTATACCGATGTTGATGGCATCTTCTCTGCTGATCCAAGAGTTGTGCCAAGTGCAAGAAAATTATCTACTGTCACATATGAGGAGATGTTGGAGTTGGCAGCAAGTGGTGCCAAAGTCTTACATCTTCGTTGCGTTGAATATGCCAGAAGATATGAATTACCAATTCACGTTAGATCATCTTTTTCCAACAAGGAAGGAACCTGGGTGGTAAAAGATCATCCAGAAGGGGGCGAAATGGAACAAGCAATAATCGCAGGAATAGCACATGATAAAAGTGAGGCTAAGGTGACAATTGTTGGCGTGCCAGATCGCACCGGTGTTGCAGCCGCCATCTTCCAAGCGATCGCAGATGCTGACATCAACATCGACATGATCGTGCAAAATGTTTCAGCAGCCGCAACTGGTTTAACCGATATCTCTTTCACACTGCCAAAGACTGAGGGTGCAAATGCAACTGCAGTGTTAAAGCGCATTCAAGGTGAGATTGGTTTTGCTTCCATTCAATATGATGATCAAATCGGAAAACTTTCATTAATTGGCGCCGGTATGCGAAGCCATCCAGGAGTTACCGCCACATTCTTTGCTTGTTTATCAGAGGCTGGCGTAAATATTGAAATGATTTCAACCTCTGAAATCCGTATCTCAATTGTTTGCCGAAACACAGATCTAGAAAAGGGTGTTAAAGCAGCTCACACCGCCTTTGATTTAGATGCCGATCAAATTGAGGCTGTTGTTTATGGCGGGAGTGGACGATGAGTAAAAAACCTTCACTAGCTGTAGTTGGCGCAACAGGTGCGGTTGGCACTGTAATGCTAGATATTTTATCTAAGCGTAAAGATGTTTATGGCGAGATCAGATTAATTGCATCTGCTCGAAGTGCTGGTAAGAAATTGGTGTGCCGCGGTGAAGAGTTAACGGTGGTTGCACTTTCCCCAGAAGCATTTGAGGGAATTGATATTGCAATGTTTGATGTGCCAGATGAGGTTTCACTTCAATGGGGACCAGTGGCAGCTAGCAAGGGTTGCGTTGTAGTTGATAACTCTGGTGCATTTCGAATGGATAAAGATGTTCCACTAGTTGTTCCTGAGGTAAATCCGCAAGATATTAAAAAGCGACCAAAGGGAATTATTTCAAATCCAAATTGCACCACCCTTTCAATGATCGTGGCAATGGGTGCACTTCACAAACAATATGGATTAAAAGAGTTAGTAGTTGCCTCATACCAAGCAGCATCTGGTGCAGGTCAACCTGGATTAGATATTTTGCGTGAGCAAATGAATTTAGTTGCAAATACAAATGTTGGTGAAGCAGCAGGTGATTCACGGAAGGTAATTAAAGATTTTGGGCCATTCTCATCCCCACTTGCTTTGAATGTAATTCCTTGGGCTGGTTCATTAAAAGCAGATGGTTACTCATCCGAGGAGTTAAAGGTTAGAAATGAATCTAGAAAGATTTTAGGACTTGAAAATCTAAAAGTCTCAGCAACCTGCGTGCGTGTGCCAGTTCTAACCACCCACTCACTTGCCGTGCATGCAATCTTTGAAAAAGAGGTTTCAAGATCGGTTGCTCAAGATGTATTGAAAAATGCCGCCGGCGTTGAGTTAGTTGATGATCCTGAAAACTATAAGTTTCCAACTCCTGCAGATGTAGTGGGCACAGATCCAACTTGGGTAGGACGGGTACGTAAATCACTTGATGATCCAAATGCCCTTGAGCTATTTGTTTGCGGAGATAACCTGCGCAAAGGTGCAGCGCTTAACACTGCTCAAATCGCAGAGTTAGTTGCTGCTGAGTTTTAATTACCTGCGAAGTGAGGGTTTTGAATTTTCAGCAATGTGAATTACTGCAACTGCTAATTCAAAAACCAAACGAATTGCAAGCAAGATCAAGAAGGTAAGAATTACACCAGCTACTGCCACCATTGGAAATGCAGCATAATCTTGATTGATGCCATAAGTAGTTGAGGCATAGATTGGAATTCCAACTGCAGCTAGCGCAACAATTGAAACAAAGTAGAAGGTGTATAGGTAGGAAGCTACTTTTCTAGTTAAGTACTCACTTAACTTGAAATCCTTCATATGTCCAAGCACAGTCTTGATATCACTCTTCCAGGTGATCCATGCCCAAAGGGATGCAATCAATGCAAGTCCTAAAATTAAAAGCTTAAGCGCCATTTGAATAACACCAAAGATAATCAACCAAATCGTTGATGATTGAAAACCAGATGGCAAATCAGAGCTGGCAAGTCGGTAATTATTAATTATGGAATTAGTGATTGCAAAACTTGCGGCCAAATAGCTTGCCCCACTGATTGCATAGAAAACTACTTGATGAGTCTTATTTATTGGTGCTTTCAAGAAATTAACTAATCCGGTTAAAAGATTAGCAACCCGGGTTTTCTGAACAATTATCGCAAGTACTAGTGGAACAAGGGCTAGGGTTGAAAAGGCTTCAACATATGGTGATTCACCAGTTCTGAAAAATACATTCTTAAATAATGTGGAAACTGCAACCTCATTTGATCGCCAAGTATCAGTTAGCCAAACTAAGAAGTAGATGCGGGTAACTAAGGCAACTACTGATAAAAAGGCACGCATTTCAAGGTTTTGGGCAAAGATGGCAAAAAACAAAGCTAAATAACTAACTAGCAACCAGGTTAAACCAGTTGAGCTGCTTACTGCATTAAAGGTGTCAAAAGGATTTGAGTAATCATTGAGTGTGTACCAATAAAAGGTATCTGGAATTACAAGAAGGAGTGCGATAACAAGGTATAGGCGATGTAATTTATTTGAAATTAGATTCATACTTTAAGCCTACCTTACGCAGTTAATGTAATTAGGGAGATTTCAGGCGGGCAGGCAAATCTAATTGGTGCAAATGGACTCATTCCCATGCCAGCTGAGACATTTAGCCATGGCTCATCATTGACTTTGGTAATGCCACGAGATCGCCAATTTTCTAAATCACAATTTGTTGTTAATGATTTACTGCCACCAAACCATGGAACTCTCACCTGACCGCCATGAGTGTGACCGGCAAAGATTAGATCTAATTTGTCCTGCGCCATTGCAGCTAATACTCGCTCATATGGTGCATGTGTTACACCAATTGAAAGATCACACTTTGCACTCACCCTGCCGGCAACTAATGGATAATTATCTAACTCAAGATGGGCATCATCCGTTCCCCTTGCCTCAATCAAATTGCCATTCACTTTGATCTTGACCTTATTATGATTTAAATCAAGCCAGCCTCTTTTTGTTAAACCATTTCTTAACTTAGTTGTTGGTAATTTCTTTCCAAGCTTTATATTTCCATGATCTTTGCGCAGATATGAGAATGGGTTTTTAAACTTTGGTGCGTAGTAATCATTTGAACCAAATACAAATAATCCTGGCAGATCCAATAAATCATCTAATGCATTCAATACTGGCCCAACCGCATCAGGGTGGGCTAGAAAATCACCAGTGCTAATCACCAAATCAGGTGCTAAATTAATAAAGCTTTTGATCTGCTTGATCTCACGTTTTTTATTGGGAGTCAGATGCAGATCTGAAAAATGCAGCACGGTAATAGGTTTAGCCCCCTTGGGCAGCAAGGGCAGGGTTGCTTTGCGTACTTTGTATCCCATAGGCATGAGAAGATACCCCTATGGGACTAAAAGAAAAACTTCAATCAGATTTAACCGATGCGATTCGCGCCCGGGATGAGGTAAAAAGCGGAACAGTTCGAATGCTGCTTGCTGCCATCACAACGGAGGAGGTGGCTGGAAAAGCTGCCAGAGTTTTAAATGATGCAGAGATAATTACCGTGTTATCACGCGAGGCAAAAAAACGTCGCGAAGCGGTTGAGGCATACACCCAAGCAAAGCGAGATGATTTAGCAAATAAAGAAAAGGCAGAGGCAGCTGTTATTGCACTTTACCTGCCAGAACAATTAAGTGAAGATCAAATAAAGCAGATGATTGCCGAAGCGATTGCAAAAACCAATGCCGCAGGTCCTGCTGGCATGGGATTGGTAATGAAGGAGCTGCAACCAAAGATTGCTGGCAAAGCAGATGGCGGCCTAGTTTCTACTTTAGTTAAAGCTGCATTAGCCCAATAAGTTAAGCCCAATAAGAAAAAGGAATCTAAATGAAATTTGAATATGTAACAGTGCCACTTTTAACTCATGCAACTAAACAAATCCTAGATACCTGGGGTTCAGATGGTTGGGAGTTAGTGCAGGTTGTGCCAGCACCAGGTGGCGGAGATCAATTAGTTGCATATATGAAGCGAGAGATCAAATGAGTATCAAAGATAAATTAGCCGAACTTGGTCTAACTCTGCCAACAGCTGCAGCACCAGTTGCTGCCTATGTTCCAGCAGTAAAGAGCGGAAATTTAGTTTTTACCGCCGGACAACTTCCAGTTGTGGATGGAAAAATCGTAATCGCTGGAAAGGTAGGACAAGAGGTAACACCTGAGCAAGCAAAAGATATGGCGCAGATCTGTGCACTAAATGCATTAGCTGCAATCTCATTGGTGGCCGACATTGATCAAATTCATAGGGTAGTAAGAGTTGGTGGATTTGTTAATGGTGTGCCTGGCTTTACCGCAATTCCTGCAGTGGTAAATGGCGCAAGTGAATTATTAATTAAGTTATTTGGTGAGGTAAATGGCAAACATGCTAGAACTGCAGTTGGTGTTGCAGAGCTTCCTTTAAATGCCCCTGTTGAGGTTGAAATGATTGTGGAGCTTAAAAGCTAATACTTTCACCAGCAGTTAATTGTTGCTCTGGTAAACCCTTAAGGATGTGCACCTTTGCATCCCCAACTACCTGCCAATGATCTGTGCCACTTCGTTTAACCAATGCTGTTACCTCATCAATTCCAATCAAAATTGAATCTGTTGGTAGATCCAAAAGAATCTTTGCCGCACTATCTGGGATCCATTTAAAAAACTTATTAAAGTGTGGAATTACTCGAACATTTTCAATAATCCCAAATCCTTCAGTTGATTGATGGCGAGACAGACGAAAGTTTGGCACATGAGTGCTTAAAACCATTGCGCCAGCACTGCAACCAGCTAAAGATCCACCACTTTGCCAATTCTCATAAATACCTTGCCAAAGCGGGGTATTAATTAAAGTATCAGCTAGATAATGTGGGTCGCCCCCTGAAAAATAAATTAAGGCTGCATCTTTAACTAACTCAACAAACTCAGGATTATCTGCATCCTCCCGCTTTAAAACTGGCAGGAACTTAGATTCATATCCAAGCCGATCTGCTTGCTGCCTACCTAACTGTTTCCAAAATTCAATCCGATTCTCACTCTCACGTCCTGCAGCAGTTGGAATCTGTAAGAAGATTGGTTTTTTGCCATTAGCAATGCCATCTTCGATTAATGATTTTTCAAACTCTGCAAGTGCCGGCAGGTATTCACCGGAACCAACTAAACCAAGTGTGCCAATCATCTAAGTTTTACAATCAGCCAACTGAATTTTTTAACGTCCGCGCTTAACTAATCTTTCATAATCTAAAACAATTACCGCACGTGGTTCAAGCTTTACCCAACCTCGGGTTGCAAAATCTGCCAATGCTTTATTAACTGTTTCTCTTGATGCACCAACTAATTGAGCAAGCTCTTCCTGAGTTAACTCATGGTTAACATGTAAGCCATCATCTTTTTTAGTGCCAAATCTTTCGCCCAACTCGATGATTGCCTTAGCAACTCTTCCTGGCACATCAGCAAAGACAAGATCTGATAAAACATCATTTGCTTTGCGCAATCTTTGGGCAAGGCGACCTAGTAATTGCAATGAAACTTCAGGGTGGGCAGTAACCCAACCAATCACCTGATCATTTGCCAGAGTTAATAATCTTGAATCAACTACTGCTGTTGCAGTTGCAGTGCGTGGTCCTGGATCAAATAGTGATAACTCACCAAACATATCCCCAGGTCCTAAAATTGAAAGTAGATTCTCACGGCCATCACCAGATGATGTTCCGAGCTTTAACTTTCCCTCCACCACAACAAATAGACGATCTCCTGGATCACCCTCTTTAAATAAAATCTGTCCCTTTGAAATCTTTATGCCACTCATTGAGGCGCGCAAAGTTGCAGCAGATGCATCATCTAACGCAGTAAATAGTGCTGCGCGACGAACAACCTCATCATCATTTTTATTGGGCATAAGGCAGAGGATACCGCTTATGGCGCACTTAACTCCAATCAGCGTAATCTTGGCGCAATGCGAGAGAGTTTGGCTGATAAAAAGGTTAGAGCAAAAGCGATCTATCGAAAGCTATCTAAGAATTACCCAAATGTTAGATGCGAATTAGATTACAACAGCCCATTTCAATTACTAGTTGCAACAGTTTTATCTGCGCAATGTACTGACAAAAGAGTTAACCAAACTACCCCTGCCTTATTTAAAAAGTATCCAACAGCAAAAAAGATGTCGGTTGCAGATATTAAAGATATTCAACATTTGGTTAAGTCCACCGGTTTTTATCGGGCAAAGGCGAAAAATATAAAAGGTTTAAGTAATCAGATAATGGATGATTTTAGTGGCAAGGTTCCAAATAAATTAGATGATTTAATTCAACTACCAGGCGTTGGCCGGAAAACTGCAAATGTTGTTTTAGGTCATGCCTTTGGAATTCCTGGCATCACAGTTGATACTCACTTTGGCAGGTTAAGTAGAAGATTTGGTTGGAGCAAGAATTTAGATCCAGTAAAGGTTGAGTTTGAAGTTGGTGAGTTAATTACTCAAAAAGAGTGGACAAATCTCTCGCAGCGAATGATTTGGCATGGCAGAAGGGTGTGCCACTCACGAAAGCCTGCATGTGGAGCATGCTCACTTGCTAAGTTGTGCCCATCATTTGGAGTTGGTGAAGTAGATCCAATAAAGGCAAAAAGATTAGTAAAAAGTGAGGCGGATTTTAAATGAGAAAGCTACTTGCTTTAACTCTTTGCATCCCAGCCTTACTTCTAACCTCCTGCGCATCCCCTTCAAAACAATTGGGAAATGGTTTTGTGCCAGGATGCCAGATGATAAGAACTGGTGTTGAAAGTGATAAAAAGTTAGAGCTACCTTGTTTAGATGGCCAATCAACAATTGATTTTCACCAAATAAAAGGTCCAATAGTTATTAATCTTTGGGGCTCTTGGTGTGAGGGGTGCCGGGAGGAGATGCCTTACTTCATAGATCTTTATGCAAACCCATTATTTAAATCTGGTCAGATTCAATTACTTGGTATTGATGTTGAGGAAACTTCAAAGGATGCAGCAAATAACTTTATTAAAAATACCGGTATGAGTTGGCCTCACTTAATTGATGAGGCAGATCAAACCAAATCCATATTTGGCCCAGGAGTTCCAGTGACCTGGTTTATTGATGAAACAGGCAAGGTTGTCGAACAAAAAATCGGCGCCTATCAAAGCAAGAAAGATTTATTTGCCCAGGTTGAAAAAGCATTTGGAGTAAAGCTTTGATTTTATTTGATTACATAGTTTTATCACTCCTTTTTATCTCAGCCATTTCCGGATTTAAGGCAGGTTTTCTGCAAACAGTTTTTAAGGCGGCAGGTTTTATTGCAGGTGGTGTTTTAGGAGTTGCAGTTGCAGTTAATTACCTCTCTGAGCAAACTAATCAGTTATATCAACTTGGTGGATTACTTCTTTCTGTAATCATCTGCGCACTTTTGTGTGAGTTTATATTTGGCAAAATCGGTCTGTTATTTAGGGGATTACTTTTCATCCCACCCCTTAAATCAATTGACTCATTGTTAGGAGCCGCCCTATCACTACTTAGAGGTGGCGTATTTATCTATTTACTCTCATTAATACTAGTTGCAACTACATTTTCCATTGGAGACAAATACATCGCCCCATCAAAGTTTTATAAAACTGTAGATTCACACCTTCCAAAGGTGGCAGATGATTTACGCAATGAGGTCATGCAACTATTTAAAAAGCTTGGCTAATCCTCACTTTTACCGCTATTTAATCCCTCTGAGATTAACTTCATTACATTTGGATCTGCCAAGGTGGTTGAATCCCCTACTGCTCTATTTTCTGCCACATCACGCAATAAACGTCTCATAATCTTTCCACTTCGAGTCTTTGGCAGCTCTGCCACCACCATTATTTGGCGAGGCTTTGCAATTGGGCCAATCTCTTTTGCAACATGATCACGTAATTGTTTAACTAACTCATCCCCTTTAGCACTTTCAATACCACCTCTTAAAATCACAAAGGCAACAATGCCTTGCCCGGTCATCTCATCCTTTGCACCAACTACTGCAGCCTCTGCCACAGCTTCATGGGAGACCAATGCAGATTCAACCTCAGTTGTTGAGATTCGGTGACCTGAAACATTCATAACATCATCTACTCGGCCAAGTAACCAGATCGCACCATCTTTATCTAACTTGGCGCCATCTCCTGCAAAATATAGATCTTTAAATCTTGACCAATATGTCTCTTGATAACGAGTGGGCTCTTTCCAAATACCACGCATCATTGATGGCCAAGGTTGATTTAACGCTAAGTAACCACCGCGACCATTACCAACAGCTTTTCCTTCATCATCGACAACAATTGCAGAGATTCCAGGAAGAGATCTCATAGCACTTCCTGGTTTTGTTGCAGTAACTCCAGGAAGGGGTGAGATCATGATTGCGCCAGTTTCAGTTTGCCACCAGGTGTCAACAATTGGGCAATTATTTTTTCCAATTACCTCCCGATACCAAATCCATGCCTCTGGATTAATTGGTTCACCAACACTGCCAAGTAGGCGAAGGGATGAAAGATTTGATTTGTTTGGATACTCATCTCCCCACTTCATCCAAGTTCTAATCAAAGTTGGTGCGGTATATAAAATACTTACTTTGTATTTTTCAATTAACTCAAAGATACGACCCTTACTTGGTGTATCAGGTGTTCCTTCATACATCACCTGCGTAGCACCATTTATTAATGGCCCATAAACCACATATGAGTGGCCGGTAATCCAACCAACATCTGCGGTGCACCAATAGACATCGCTTGCTGGCTTTAAATCAAATACTGCATGGTGGGTGTAAGCCGCCTGGGTTAGGTAACCACCGGTGGTGTGATAAATACCTTTTGGTTTTGCAGTAGTTCCTGAGGTGTAGAGAATAAATAAGCCATTTTCTGAGTCAAAAAACTCTGGATTGTGATCAGTTGATTGCCGATCAACAATCTCATGCCACCAGATATCTTTTTCACCAAATGAAACCTCTTGGCCAGTTCTTTTAACAACTAAAACATTTTTCACATTTGTCTCACCCTTTAGGGCCTCATCAACTGCCGGCTTTAAGGCAAAGGCAGCACCTTTTCGATAACCACCATCTGCGGTAATTACCAATGATGCATCAGCATCTTGAATTCGAGATAACAATGAGTCGGCAGAAAATCCACCAAAAACTACAGAGTGCATTGCGCCCAACCTGGCACATGCCAACATTGCAACTGCAGCTTGCGGAATCATCGGCATATAGATTGCAACCCGATCGCCCTGTTTAACCCCTAACTCCTTTAATGCATTTGCAGCTTGGCAGACCTGATCTAGTAATTGTTTATAGGTAATACGCGCGGTATCTCCTGGCTCACCCTCAAAGTAAAAAGCAACCCGATCGCCAAGACCTGCCTTAACATGTCTATCTAAACAGTTATAACTTGCATTTAATTTGCCACCAACAAACCATTTAGCAAAAGGTATTTGCCAATCAACAACCTGACTCCATTTTTGATCCCAATCCAAACGATTTGCTTGTTTTTCCCAAAATGCTAGGCGATCACGCTCTGCCTCTTTGTAAACATCTGATTTAACATTTGCATTTTTAATAAATGAATCAGATGGAGAAAAGGTGCGATCTTCATAGGAGAGATTTTCAAATGAATCATTACTCATAGTTACCAAGGTTATCAGCGATAAGTTTTCCCCACTAGATCACTTAGAAAGTATTTAGTGTCAGCCTTTTTACTACTCTGACGCCCATCGGAGGCGTCCATGCAAAATTAATAACCGATATCGCAATAAAACAATCTAATTAACAAACTTAAGAAAGGAGTTTTATGTTGACCGCTAGCTTAATTACCTTAGTAACCCTGCTGGAGCGATTACTCGCCTCCGGCACCTTATCGATGGCACTTTCTGCCCTCTTTAAGAAAGCACTTATCCTGCTTGGGGCTTACTAAGCCCTAACGGAATTTGCCACCTATTTGGGGCGGTGATTTTTAAAACCGCCCCAAATGTGGTGGAATTGGTCGTAATCCCGCAAGGAAATTACCTAGCCGCCCTTAAAGTTGGCTTGTTAAGCATGGGAGAGATATGACCGCCATAGTTTTACTTGGTGCGCAGTGGGGCGATGAGGGCAAGGGAAAAGCCACAGATTTATTGGGCGATCAGGTTGATTATGTTGTTCGCTATCAAGGTGGCAATAACGCAGGACATACAGTTGTAATTGGTGATCAAAAGTACGCGCTCCACCTTCTGCCATCTGGAATTTTATCGCCAAATGTAATTCCGGTAATTGGCAATGGAGTTGTAATTGATCCAGCAGTTTTAATGGAAGAGATAAAAGGATTAAATGAACGAGGCATTGATACCTCAAAGCTTAAGATCTCAACCAATGCCCATTTAATTACTCCTTATCACCGCACCATCGATAAGGTTTCAGAGCGATTCCTAGGAAAATCAAAGATTGGCACAACTGGCCGTGGCATAGGACCGGCATATGCTGACAAGATAAATCGAATTGGAATCCGTGTTCAAGATCTTTTTGATCCATCAATTTTAAAACAAAAGATTGAGGCAGCACTTCATGATAAAAACCAGATCTTAATTAAGGTTTTCAATCGCAAAGGTATTACCGTTGAAGAGGTATTAACTGAGTATTTAAATTACGCAACGATTTTAAAACCATATGTAACAGATACCGCTTTGTTATTAGATCAAGCTTTAAAGGGCGGAAAGATTGTTTTGCTTGAAGGCTCCCAAGGAACATTATTAGATGTTGATCATGGCACCTATCCCTTTGTTACCTCATCAAATCCAACTGCAGGAGGAGCTTCAACTGGCTCTGGAATTGGTCCAACAAAGATCAGCCGCGTAATTGGAATTTTAAAGGCCTACACAACCCGGGTTGGATCAGGTCCTTTTCCAACTGAGTTATTTGATGAAGATGGTGAGGCACTTAGAAAAATTGGTGGTGAGGTTGGTGTTACAACCGGGCGTAATCGACGTTGTGGTTGGTTTGATGCGCCAATTGCGCGGTATGCAGTGCGAGTAAATGGTCTAACTGATTTCTTCTTAACAAAGCTAGATGTTTTAACTGGCTGGGAGAAGATTCCAGTATGTGTTGCATATGAGATTGATGGGGTTCGCGTTGAAGAGTTACCAGCCTCCCAAACTGATTTTCACCATGCAAAGCCAATCTATGAGTACCTGCCTGGTTGGAAAGAGAATATCTCTAAAGCGAAATCTGTTGCAGATCTGCCTAAAAATGCGCAGGAGTATGTGAAGTTTTTGGAAAAGGTATCAGGGGCTCCAATTAGCGCCATTGGTGTTGGCCCTGGCCGAGATGAAACTATTGTGGTGAGGGATTTAATCAAATGAGTAATCAGGATTTTGTAATTCCAAATGTATTGGCAGATAGATATGCCACCAAAGAGATGGTGGCAATCTTTAATCCAATAAATAAAATTATTGCAGAGCGCACCTTTTGGATTACCATTCTTAAACTACAGAAAAAAGCAGGCCTGCCAATTACCGATAGTGATATCGCTTCCTATGAAAAGGTTATCGATAAGGTTGATCTAGCCTCAATTGGAAAACGTGAGCTGGCAGTTCGCCATGATGTTAAGGCAAGAATTGAGGAGTTTAATCACCTGGCAGGTGTTGAAAAGATTCATATTGGTATGACAAGTAGGGATCTGACTGAAAATATTGAGTTGATTCAGATTAGAGATGGTTTAAATCTAGTTAGAAAGCGCACCCTTGAAACATTGTTCCTACTTGAGCAAAAGATTAGTAAGTATGAAAAAACCTATATAGCAGGGCGTAGCCACAATGTTCCAGCGCAGGTGACAACATTGGGTAAAAGGTTTGCAAGCTGTGCACAAGAGTTAATATTTTCACTCTCATCTTTAGAGGAGTTAATCTCTAGATTGCCACTTCGTGGCTTAAAAGGCCCAGTTGGAACTGGGGCTGATCAAATATCAGCATTAGGGAGCGCTAAAGATTTAGCAAAGATTGAAGAGCAGATCGCTGAAAACTTTGGTTTTGAAAACACCTTAACAAGTGTTGGCCAGATCTATCCAAGATCAATTGATTTTGAGGTAGTTTCAAAGTTATTACAGATTGCATCTGCTCCTTCATCTTTTGCAACCACAATTAGATTAATGGCTGGATCAAAGCTTGCAAGTGAAGGATTTAAAGCAGGTCAGGTTGGCTCATCTGCCATGCCACACAAGATGAACTCAAGATCATCAGAGCGCATAAATGGCATGATGGTTTTACTTCGTGGTTACACCACCATGGCAGCAGATTTAGCTGGGGATCAATGGAATGAAGGAGATGTTTCATGCTCTGTTGTTAGACGTGTTGTAATCGCTGATTCATTTTTTGTAATCGATGGTCTTCTTCACACCTTTATGACCATCTTAAATGAGTTTGGTATTTTTGAAGATGAGATAAATAAAGAGCTAAAAGAGCAACTGCCATTTCTTGCCACCACACAAATCCTGATGGCATGTGTTAAAGCTGGGATGGGACGAGAGATCGCCCATGAGGTAATTAAAAAACATGCCACTACAAAATCAGCAGATCAATTCTTCACATCCTTAGCTAATGAAAAGGATTTCCCACTCACACTTGCTCAATTAAATGATCTAATCAAAAACCCAGCAGATTTTGCAGGCGATGCCATATCTCAATCTAAAGAGATCGCAGAGCAGATAAATAAGCTAACCAAGGGTGAAATAAAAAAGGTTGAGCTAGAAGATTTGATTTAAATCCTATGCAAAAAGATCCACAGATCACTTCTCAGGTAAAAGAGATCTTAAATATTATTAAAGAGTTATCTCCTGGTGGTTTAGTTGAACTTCGTATTCCTCCATACGCTGCGATCCAATGTGTTGCAGGGGGTAATCACAAACGGGGAACACCACCAAACACTGTTGAGATGAGTGGGCAGGTTTTAATCAAATTAATTAATGATCCAAGCAGCTGGCACCACTTATGCGCCCAGGGTGATATCGCCGCCTCTGGGATCAACAGCGATTTATCAGAGCTTTTTGTGATTGCAGCGAGTAAATACGCACAGAGCTAGCCTGATTTGCCACCTGCCCAGGCTGATTCGCTAATCTTTGCCCTACGACAGATAAGCAGATAAGAAGGAGGCCAAATCGATGGGACGCGGCCGTTCAAAAGCAAAACACACAAAGGTTGCCAGGGATCTTAAGTACTCAAATCAGGAGATGGATCTAGAGAGTTTGGCCAAAGAGTTACATGGCGAAGCACCTGCTAAAAAAAGCAGCAAAGAGGATGATCTCTATGCAGATCCTTATGCTGATGATAATTACAACCCTCGTTCGTAATTAATTTATCTCTATTTTGGTAATTACGAAACAAATATAGGTAGTACCGTTACCAGATGCGTCCAACACCTTATGTTGCATCCCTTCGAATCTATGAACCAATAGATTCCTTTTCAATCCAGGATCAACAACACTGGTCACAAATTGCTATCTCATCTCCCACCGGCTTTGATGAACAAAAACGAGCATTAACTAGAACTATCAGTAATGAACCCCCTTCATTAAAACCAGATGGTGCTCACCTGTTAGATCATGAGGGCAAAAGATATGTTGCCCCTTGGTCAACTACTGCAAGATGTTGGGCAGCCTTAGATGATTTCAAATCGACTCTGCCACCTAATTTAATTAAGTTTTTTATCCCCCAATCTTTGCCAGATTGTTTAAAGCCTAAGGATTTATAGAGATTTAAGGCTGCAAAGTTTTCCTCATCAACATATAAAATTCCATTTTCAATTCCTTGATACTTTAAGTAGTTAAGACCAGTACTTGTTAAGACTTTTCCAAGACCTAAGCCTTCAAAGGCAGGATCAATGCCGGTTATATAGATCTCACCAATTGCTGCATGATCATGACTTTCCTGTCCATCATGTTGATGACTCTTTGCCCCATGCACCTTGGTCCAAACAAATCCAATCATCTGGCCTAGTTTTTCAGCGATAAAAAAACCTTCTGGATCAAACCAATCCTCTTTTTGGCGCAGCTTTAAATCATTTAATGACCAACTACCCTGCTCAGGGTGATTGGCAAATACCTTGTTGTTTAGTGTTAGCCAGCCTTGATCATCTATGCCAGGCAGAAATGATCTGATCACAAATTGTGAATCAATTTGATTGATTGCAATGATTTCATCTAGAGATTTGCTCATCTGTAACACTGTTCTTACTCTTTGAAAGTTATTTGACTCCGCTAATTTGCTAGCAACTGGCAGATCACCATGGGACCAAAGACGTAATCGATCACCACATATTTCAATAGCTTTACTTAAAAGTGATTTACCAATTCCTGCTTGTCGATGGTTTGGATCAACTACCAATTCAACTGAAGGGCCTGCCACCTGATCGGTTTGATCAAGGTGGGCATAGCCAAGTAATTTTGTTTGATCATTTGAGTCAAAAATTAAAAGGTGTGAATCATCCTTATCACCGCCATGGCGAAGATGAAGAAGGATGTGATCTGAGATTGGTTGGGTTTGGTCAAAATCAGTTGCAGCTTTAACTAGCGCTAATACGCTTGCTTGTTGTTGATCTGATAATTGATTTAAATGCAGCACAACTTAAGCAGAGCCGGCTTTGCGGCGATGCATCTTTGGAGCTGCCCCACCTGTTTGACCTGCGCCAATCTTTGATCCACTACTTGGCCCTCCTGCTTTGCCGGAGTTGCCACCCTTTTGTTTTTTAGCGAGCGCAGCAAGCATCATCGCTTTAGGGTCACTGGCATTTGCATTACTAGCTTTTGGATCTACAGCTTTATCTTCCTGATTGTTTTTATCTTCACTCATTATTGATTACCACCTGACGTGCTTGGATTGGTCACTTTAAGTAATTGTTTTACCTCAGACTCTTTATATCTTCGGTGTCCGCCAAGTGTTCTAATTGAGGTTAGCTTTCCCGCCTTTGCCCACCTTGTAACAGTCTTTGGATCTACTCGAAATAAGGAGGCAACCTCAGCAGGTGTTAACAACCGCTCCTGGGCTGCAATTCGTGAAAGGTTAACCTGGCTCATCTACTTAGCTCCCCTTCACTTCTTTTACCTGAGATCTTATTTTAAAAAGAGATCAACCTGTCCGGTTTAACCCTTATGGGGTAAGTATCCCTTTTATTTAAAATTTGAACAAGTATCCCTACTTGGTTTATGTGGCACTTTCTAGAGATGAAACCTTGCGCCAGCGAGAGACCAATCTTTCATAACCACGTCCTGCAAGGGCGCCATCTCCTGCAGCAAGTCCTGCAACAGAGC
>KB900545.1 GCA_000378905.1 actinobacterium SCGC AAA028-A23 | reverse complement strand
CCTAGATCAGGGAATCTCAGTAGTATCTGTTACTCGCTTAGTTGATGATCTTGATTAAGCGCAGAATCGGAAGAATGGCGAGGTATCAAAAAGCACTTTTGGTTTAGCAGTACTTCCTCAGGTAGCCTTCACCAGCAATATGGGCCTATAGCTCAGCTTGGTTAGAGCGCTTCCCTGATAAGGAAGAGGTCTGTGGTTCAAGTCCACATAGGCCCACCCCCCGCAAACACGGGGACCTAGCTCAATTGGTAGAGCACCGCCTTTGCAAGGCGGGGGTTAGGGGTTCGATTCCCCTGGTCTCCACAATTTATATTTACTTTTTTACTTAGTAAATATAAACAATCACAACAATGTAGCAACGGCTGGAGTGAATCTGAATGAAGAAATTAATTTTCATTTTAATCACAGCACTAACTCTTGCCGGTTGCTCTAAAACCGAAAGCGAGAATATGAATACCGCAATCCTTAACACCAGCATGGGCGAGATTGTTATTGAGTTATTTCCAGATCAAGCACCAAAAACAGTTAAGAATTTTGTTGAGCTTGCAACTGGTGCCAAGGAGTGGGTAGATCCAAATATTGGCGAAAAAGTTAAAACCAATCTTTATGATGGAACAATTTTCCACCGCGTCATTCCTGGATTTATGATTCAAGGAGGCGACCCACTAGGTAGTGGTATGGGTGGACCTGGTTATAACTTTGCTGATGAGTTTCATGGTGAATTAAATTTTGATCGCCCATACCTACTAGCTATGGCAAATGCTGGCCCAAACACCAATGGATCACAGTTTTTCATCACAGTTGCGCCAACAACTTGGCTAAATCGCAAACACACAATTTTTGGTGAGGTTAAAGATGCTGGCTCACAAAAAGTAGTTGATGCAATAGCTGGAGTTAAAACTGGAGCAAATGACAAGCCAGTACAAGCTGTAAAAATTAACTCTGTAACTATCAAGTAATTTTATGCCGCAAAGCCTGACTAGAAATCTAGTCTTTTTTATCTCAGGCTGTTTCATACTGACCCTACTTCAACCAAATCTGGAGTATGAGTTTGCGCTATATGGTTTAGAGATTAATAATGGTCAGTGGTATCGCCTATTAACTGTTGCATTAGTTCATGGTGGCTGGCTACACCTACTCTTTAACATGCTTGCCCTTTACTCACTTGGCTTCACAATTGAGAATTACTTTGGCAAAAATAAATACATCTTTATCTTGCTTACCTCACTCGTTTTTGGCTCACTCACCTCTTACCTATTTAATCCCTTAACTAGCTTTGCAGTTGGCTCCTCCGGAATGATCTTTGGATTATTTGGTTGCCTGTTAGTAATTGGCAAAAGGATGGGAGCAAATCTAAGAGAGGGGCTTGGGTTGATTGGATTAAACCTGGTGATCCCATTTGTGATCCCTGGTATTGATTGGAAAGCCCACCTAGGCGGACTGGTTGGTGGAGTTCTAGCTACCCTGCTGGTTAAGCCAAAGAGAGCGCTCTGGGAATAAATCCCCGCTCAAAGCAGTTCCTGTAGATAGCAACCTTGAGCCTACCTGGCTCAACCTTTTGACTAGATAGCCACTCAAGGTTGAAAATAGGGCCATGAGGGTGGGCAAACCACCATCTGGCAAGAGCGGTCCAAACAGGAGGAGATTTAAATGGCAAGAGCGGTCGGAATTGATTTAGGAACAACTAATAGCTGCGTTGCGGTTTTAGAAGGTGGTGAGCCAACTGTTATCGCAAATGCAGAGGGAGCAAGAACCACACCATCAATTGTTGCCTTTGCTAAAAACGGTGAGGTATTAGTTGGTGAGGTTGCTAAAAGACAATCTGTAACAAATGTTGAGCGAACTATTCGCTCTGTTAAAAGACATATGGGAACTAATTGGACTCAAGATGTTGATAGCAAGAAGTACACACCACAAGAGATCTCAGCACGTATATTAATGAAGCTAAAACGAGATGCTGAAAGTTATTTGGGTGAAACAGTTTCTGATGCAGTAATTACTGTGCCAGCTTATTTCAATGACGCTCAACGTCAGGCAACAAAAGAGGCTGGTGAGATTGCAGGCCTTAATGTGCTTCGTATTGTTAACGAGCCAACCGCTGCTGCGCTCGCCTATGGCTTAGATAAAGGCGATAAAGAACAAACTATTTTAGTTTTCGACTTAGGTGGTGGAACATTTGACGTTTCACTTCTTGAAATCGGCGAAGGTGTTGTTGAGGTTAAAGCTACAAATGGTGACAACAATCTAGGTGGCGATGATTGGGATCAAGCATTGGTAGATCACCTAGTAAAAACATTTGCTGCTAAAAATGGCATTGATCTAACAAAAGATAAAATGGCAATGCAGCGAGTTCGCGAGGGCGCTGAGAAAGCAAAGATTGAACTTTCCTCATCTGCGCAAACATCTATCAACCTGCCATACATCACAGTTGATTCTGAGAAGAATCCACTGTTTTTAGATGAAACTATTACTCGTGCACAATTCCAAGGATTAACCGCTGATCTATTGGACAGATGCAAGAAACCATTCCAAGCTGTTTTAAAAGATGCTGGAATTCCAATTGCAGATATTGATCATGTGGTTTTAGTTGGCGGCTCAACTCGTATGCCAGCAGTAGTTGATTTAGTTAAATCATTAACTGGTGGAAAAGAGCCAAACAAAGGTGTAAACCCGGATGAAGTTGTTGCAGTTGGCGCTGCTTTACAAGCTGGCGTTCTAAAGGGTGAGGTAAAGGATGTTCTACTTCTTGATGTAACACCACTTTCTTTGGGTATTGAAACCAAAGGTGGAGTTATGACCAAGTTGATTGAGCGAAATACCACTATTCCAACAAAGCGAAGTGAGATTTTCTCAACCGCAGATGACAATCAACCAGCTGTGCAAATTCAAGTATTCCAAGGTGAGCGCGAAATGGCTGCTTACAACAAGAAACTTGGCATGTTTGAGTTAACTGGATTACCACCAGCACCAAGAGGTGTGCCACAAATTGAGGTTACATTTGATATTGATGCAAATGGAATTGTGCATGTTTCTGCAAAAGATCTTGGCACCGGTAAAGAACAAAGAATGACAATTACTGGCGGATCTGCTTTATCAAAGGATGAAATCGATCGAATGATGAAGGATGCTGAAGCTCATGCTGAGGAAGATAAACAACGTCGCGAAGAGGCAGATGTTAGAAACTCTGGCGATTCACTTGTTTATCAAACTGAAAAGTTCCTAAAAGATAATGCAGACAAATTCAACGAGGGCGAAAACGCCACTAAGAAAGTTGAACTAGATACTGCAATCGCCGATCTTAAGAAAGCACTTGAAGGTAGTGATCTATCTGCAATCAAGAGCGCAACTGAAAAAGTTTCAGAGATCAGCCAACAATTAGGTGCTGCTTTGTATGCAGCCAACACTGCTCAAGCAACTGGCGGAACCACACCTGCAGATGATGGTGTGCAAGATGCTGAAGTTGTGGATGAGCAGAAGTAATGAGCGAAGAGAATCTTGCTGCGTCAGAGAAGGAACTCTCTGACGCAGTTGATGAAGCATTAAACGAAGCAACTGTTGTAGTTGATGAGGTGGCAACACTGACCTCTGATTTACAACGATTGCAAGCTGAGTATGCAAATTACCGCAAACGAGTAGATCGTGACCGAGTAAGCACAACTGAGTTTGCGTTCGCAACAGTGTTACTTGAGTTCCTGCCGATTCTAGATGACCTAGATCGAGCAGCAGAGCACGGTGAATTAACTGGTGGATTTAAAGCTGTGGCAGATCGAATTAATGCAACCGTTGAAAAACTAGGGCTTACTAAGTTTGCCGAAGCACCAGTGACATTTAATCCAGAGATTCATGAAGCCTTAATGCATGAGACATCAAAAGATGTTACTGAACCAACAGCTACAAAAATTTTGCAGCCAGGTTATAAATTTAAAGAACGTGTAATTCGACCAGCCCGGGTTGCAGTAACTGACCCTGAGGAATCTGCGTAAGCGCAGAAAATTACAATGGCCGCCAAGGATTTATATGAGAAGGATTACTATCAAATTCTTGGCGTTGCTAAAGGGGCAGATAGTGCTGCAATTAAAAAGCAGTATCGGAAATTAGCCAGAGAATTACACCCAGATAAAACCAAGGGTGATAAAAAGCTAGAGGATAAATTTAAAGCTGTTTCTGAGGCTTACGACATATTAGGCGATGAGAAAAAACGTCGTGAATATGATGAAGCACGAGAAGCTTTTAAATCTGGCCGCATCCCACCTGGGTTTAATGGTGGTGGCCAAGGATTTAACGGTGGAGATTTCAGCGACCTGTTTGGACCAGGCGGAGATATTTTCTCAACCTTATTTGGTGGTGCAAGGCAACGTCATGGCGCAGATATGCAAACGGAGGCTTCAATTGGATTTAAAGATTCCATTTATGGCACTGAATTAAATTTGCGATTAGCGCCAACAGGATCTGTACCAACAAATATTACAACTAGGGTGCCAGCTGGAATTAAAGATGGTGCAAAGATAAAAATTAAAGGACGCGGCGCCCCCGGCGCTGCAGGTCCAGGGGATTTGTATGTATTAATTCATGTAACACCACACCCAGTGTTTTCAAGAAAAGAAGAAAATATTCACCTGACATTGCCAATTACATTTGCTGAAGCAACATTAGGAGCGGATATTGCAGTACCAACTTTGGATGGAGATGAAGTAACAGTTCGAATTGCACCTGGCACACCATCTGGTAGAACTTTGCGAGTTAAGGGCCGAGGAGTTAAAAAAGGTTCAACTGCTGGAGACTTAATGATTACGCTAGAGGTAAAGGTTCCACAACGTGTAGATGGTGCTGCGAAAAAAGCTGTTGAAGCATTTGCTGATGCAACAAAGGATTTTAATCCTCGAGAAGAACTCTTGAAGAAGGCAAACTCATGAGCCAAGATAATTCAATTCCAGAAGAAGAAGGCGTCTATGTAATCTCAGTTGCCTCTCAACTTTCAGGATTACATCCGCAAACACTTCGTCAATATGATCGCCTTGGAATCGTTTCACCAAATAGAACTGTTGGAAAAAATCGTAGGTATTCATTACTAGACATTGTTAAGTTGCGAAATGTGCAAAGGTTAGTTGGCGAAGGAATCAACTTAGCTGGTATCGCAAGAATTATGCAGCTGGAAGAGGCGGTTGCAAATATGTCTTTAGAAGTGGCTAAATTAAGAACAGAGGTAGATGCGTTATTGCTAGCAAATCCACCTAAATCATTGGTTAAACGAATTGAACAAACTGTTGTGGTTTATCCAAAAGATTAATTAAAAATAGCGATAGGCTCACCCACATGTCCGCAAAAGAATTACTTAAATCTGAGATTCTAAATAAAGCAGTTGTGCATGGAAAAGTCATATTGTCCTCTGGAAAAGAGGCGGATTACTATGTTGATTTAAGAAGAGTGACCTTAGATGCAATTGCCGCCCCACTTGTTGGTCAGGTAATGCTCGATTTAACTAAAGATTTAGATTTTGATGCTGTTGGCGGATTAACACTAGGAGCAGATCCTGTTGCAACAGCGATGATGCATGTGGCTGCAAAAAATGGCAGAAAACTAGATTCTTTTGTAGTTAGAAAAGCTGAGAAGGCACATGGCTTGCAACGAAGAATTGAAGGTCCAGATGTTAAAGGGCGCAGAGTTTTAGCGGTTGAGGACACATCAACTACGGGTGGTTCAGTTTTAACGGCAGTTGAGGCATTAAAAGAAGCTGGCGCAATTGTGGTTGCCGTTGCCGTCATTGTTGAAAGAGGAGCTGCACCCAAAGTTATTGAAGCTGGCTTTGATTATCGAGCTGCTTACCAATTAAGTGATTTGGGTTTATAACTTTCTTCTTTTTCTTTCCCGATAAATCTCAAAAAATATTGGAAGCAAACTTAATAAAATAATTAGACCAATTACTGGTAATAAAAAGGCATCAACTGATCCCTCGATCCTTTCACCAAATAAATATCCAAGAAGTAAAATTCCATCGGTCCAGATAATTGCGCCAAGTACATTCCAAAATATAAAGACACGATTTGGAACATTTATAATTCCAACCATTGGATTAATTAATGTTCTAACAAATGGAATAAATCTTGCTAGCAATAAAGCCTTGCCAACTCCATATTTATTTAACCATTTTTCAGTTTGCACTACCCGGGCTTGGGTAAAAAATCTTCCGTCAGGGCGATCAAATAATTTTCTTCCGTATTTTGCACCAAACCATCTGCCAACAAATGAACCAGTAATGGCAGCAATGGGTGCGCCTATGAAAAGCTCTAATGCAGGTAATTGATTTCCATTTAGTAATGCCGCTCCAGTACCAGAGGCGGCAATGCCGGCAATAAATAAAAGTGAATCACCAGGAAAGGCCAAGCCGATTAATAATCCAGTTTCAGCAAACAGGATTGACAGAATCCCGATCACACCAAGATCGGTCACTATTGAATGGGCATCAAATAAATTCATCTTGGGGTCAGGGTATCTGCCCAAGATGGGGAAAATGAGCGTGATTTATCCACGGCATACCTCTTTATTTGTAAAAAGGGCATTGGGTATGCGTAAACTCGCCCGTCGTCAGTCAAGTGCTCATCGTTGAGCCCTACCCAAGGAGAGTTCATTGAATCTTGTCCAAGTAAGTGGAAGTAATCTCAGTTATGTTTATGTGATTTTAGGAATCTCTTTGGCAGCACTTGCCATTGCTTATGCCCTTCGTGCACAAGTTTTAGCTCAAGATGAGGGAACTGCAAAGATGCAAGAGATTGCAGCAGCAGTTCAAGAAGGTGCCGCCGCGTACCTAGCGCGACAATTCAAAACTCTTTCAGTTTTCGTTGCAATTGTTTTCGTGCTCCTGTTCGCACTTCCTGGTGAGACTGATATAAGAATTGGTAGATCAATATTTTTCTTAGTGGGCGCTGGATTCTCAGCATTAGTTGGTTACAACGGCATGTGGCTTGCAGTTCGAGCAAATGTGCGCGTAGCAGAGGCGGCTCGTAAGAAATCAGCAGAGCGCGCAGTACAGATTGCCTTTCGTACCGGTGGTGTAGTTGGTATGACCACAGTAGGACTTGGCCTACTTGGAGCATCACTAGTAGTAATTATCTATAAAGAAAATGCACCAGCAGTACTAGAAGGTTTTGGTTTTGGTGCAGCGATGCTTGCGATGTTCATGCGCGTTGGTGGCGGAATTTTCACAAAGGCTGCAGATGTTGGCGCAGACTTAGTCGGTAAAGTTGAAAAAGGAATTCCAGAGGATGACCCACGAAATGCAGCAACTATTGCTGACAATGTTGGCGACAATGTTGGCGACTGTGCCGGTATGGCAGCAGATCTATTTGAGTCATATGCAGTTACTTTGGTAGCAGCTTTGATTCTAGGTAAAGCAGGCTTTGGTGATGCCGGACTTATTTATCCATTAATAGTTCCAGCAATTGGAATTATTACTGCGGTTCTTGGAATCTTTTTAACTAAATTACGCAAGACTGATAAGACCGCAATGACTGCAATCAATCGATCATTTTTCACAAGCGCGATTATCAGCGCTGTGTTAGTTGGTTTTGCTACCTTTACTTACTTGCCAAGTTCATTAATGAATATGTCAGGATTAACTTCAGAGGCTCAGTCATATGACGTCAACCCTCGAGTTCTAGCCTTTGGCGCAGTATTAATTGGTATCGGATTAGCAGCAGCAATTCAGATTCTGACCGGCTTCTTTACCGAGGTTGGCAAGCGCCCAGTAAATGATGTAGCAGCCTCTTCTAAGACCGGTGCTGCAACAGTAATTCTTGCTGGTATTTCAGTTGGATTTGAATCAGCTGTTTACTCAGCACTATTAATTGCAGCAGCTGTGTTTGGTGCCTTCTTATTAGGTGGCGGCTCAATTGTTCTTTCACTATTTGCAGTATCACTTGCCGGAACAGGATTGCTAACAACTGTTGGCGTAATTGTTGCAATGGATACTTTTGGTCCAATCTCAGATAACGCACAAGGAATTGCCGAAATGAGTGGCGATGTTAAGGGTGAAGGCGCAAAGATCCTTACCTCTCTTGATGCAGTTGGAAACACTACAAAGGCAATTACTAAGGGAATTGCGATTGCAACTGCAGTGCTTGCAGCAACAGCATTGTTTGGTGCATTTACTGATGCGATTAAAAACTCTGTACTTGAAAAAGGCTTGGTTGTTAAAGATCAGGTGCTTGAGTTCCAAGGCGTGCTAGATGTTGCAGATCCAAGAAACTTAGTTGGATTAATTATTGGTGCAGCTGTGGTATTTATGTTCTCAGGACTTGCAATCAATGCAGTATCTAGAGCAGCAGGTGCGGTTGTAGTTGAAGTTCGCGCACAATTTAAAAAGTATCCAGGAATTATGACTGGCAAAGTAAAACCAGAGTATGGTCGCGTAGTTGATATCTGTACTCGCGATTCATTACGTGAGCTTGCAACCCCTGGTTTATTAGCAGTAATGGCACCAATTGCAGTTGGATTTGGTTTAGGTGTTGGCGCCCTCGGTGCATACCTTGCTGGATCAATTGGAACTGGAACTTTAATGGCAGTATTCCTATCAAACTCAGGTGGTGCATGGGATAACGCTAAGAAGATGATTGAAGATGGCAAGTTTGGCGGTAAGGGATCTGAAGCACATAAGTCAACAATTGTTGGCGACACTGTTGGAGATCCATTTAAAGATACCGCTGGTCCTGCAATTAACCCATTGATTAAGGTAATGAACTTAGTTGGGTTGCTAATTACGCCAGCAATTGTTGGGTTTACTCTCGATGGCAACGAAAGCACCAATATGGTTATTGCACTCCTTGCGACTGCAGTAATTATCTGGGCTCTTGTCAGAAACCGTAAACGCGCAACAGCAATCGCCTAATTAGTTTTACTCTTCCCCATTTAGGTTAAGAAGGAAGTACTTTGGGAACAAAGTTAGTAATTGTTGAGTCCCCTGCAAAGGCGCGCAAAATTGGCTCCTTTCTAGGGGATGAATATGTGGTTGAAGCCTCCGTTGGTCATATCCGCGATCTGCCACAGCGCGCTGCTGATATACCAAAAGAGTTTAAGAAATTTGCCTGGGCTAAAGAGGGTGTAAATATTGAAGAGGATTTCGCTCCTTTATACGTAATTAATCCAGATAAAAAATCTAAAGTCGCTGAATTAAAAGATTTAATGAAAGATGCTGATGAACTAATTCTGGCAACGGATGAAGATCGCGAAGGCGAAGCAATTGCCTGGCATTTAATTGAAGTTTTGCGTCCTAAAATTCCAGTGCGCCGAATGGTATTTCATGAAATTACCAAAGATGCAATTCAAAAAGCAGCTAAGGAAACACGCGATTTAGATTATCGCTTAGTTGATGCCCAGGAAACCAGAAGAGTTTTAGATCGACTATATGGATACCGACTTTCACCGGTGTTATGGAAGAAAGTTATGCCAAGAATTTCAGCAGGCCGGGTGCAATCTGTTGCTACTAGATTAATTGTTGAACGAGAGCGTGAACGCATGGCTTTTATTTCCTCTGCTTGGTGGGATCTTGCAGCCCAATGCGAGCCAGGATTTTCCGCGCGATTACTCTCTTTAGATGGCAAACGAGTTGCAGCCACCAATGACTTTGATGCAAATGGTGGAATTAAAGACAAATCTGCTGCAAATATTTTATTGCTAGATGAAGCAGGCGCTAGAGAATTAGTTCAATCATTAAATGGTCAAGTACTAGTTGTTAAATCCATGGAGGAATCACCTAGAACAGAGCGACCTAAGCCACCATTTACCACCTCAACAATGCAACAAGATGCTGGTTCACGCCTTGGCTGGGGAGCTCAATTAACAATGAGAATTGCACAACGCTTATATGAAAATGGCTACATCACCTATATGCGTACAGATTCAGTAACACTTTCTTCCTCCTCAATATCTGCTGCTCGCTCATCTGCACAGGCTCTTTATGGAAAAGAGTTTGTACCTGCAACTCCAAGAGTTTATGAGGGGAAAACTAAAAATGCACAGGAAGCACATGAAGCTATTCGTCCAGCAGGTGAAACATTTAGAACACCAGGTGAATTAGCGCCAGAGTTATCCCGGGATGAGTTTGCACTTTACGATTTAATTTGGAAGCGCACCATTGCATCCCAAATGTCGGATGCAAAGAAACAACAAATGCGAGTTGATTTTGATGTTAAAACTAAATCTGGAAGTGATGCGATTTTCCGTGCTAACGGATCAGTTATAACCTTTGCCGGATTTCTTGCAGCCTATGAGGATATTGTGGAGGAAAAGGCTGAGGTAGATGAAAGTGACCGAAGACTTCCTGCGATGAGTGTTGGCGAGAAAATAAAGGTAAATGAATACAGCTGTGAAGGACATGAAACTAAACCACCAGCTAGATATACCGAACCAACTTTGGTGAAAAAGCTTGAGGAGTTAGGAATTGGAAGACCTTCAACATTTGCTTCAATTATGCAGACTATTCAAGACAGAGGTTATGTTGCAAAGCGTGGCCGAGCACTAGTTCCTACATTTTTAGCATTTTCAGTTACAGGGTTACTAGAGCAACACTTTACAAAGTTAATTGATTATGAATTTACCGCATCCATGGAAGAAGATTTAGATCGAATTGCAAATGGTGAAGAGGAGCGGGTTGCTTGGCTTACTCAATTCTTTTATGGCAGCGAAAATAATCCTGGCCTAGCAGATTTATCTGCAGATCTTGGTGCAATTGATGCACAGGCTATTAACACCATGAAAATGGGAGAAGATATTGAAATAAGAGTTGGACGCTTTGGTGCCTATCTGCAACAAGGACAAGGTGATGATCGAAAATTTGCCAACATTCCAGAGGAAATGGCGCCGGATGAGCTAACACTTCCAAAAGCAATTGAACTCTTAGCAAAACCTTCTGGTGAGCGAAAACTAGGAACTGATCCAGAAACTGGATTGGAAGTAATTGCAAAGTCTGGAAGATTTGGCGCATACATCACTGAAGTTTTTCCGGAAGAGATTGTTGAAGAGGGTGCTAAGAAAAAGCGTAAGAAGAAGGATGCTCCTAAACCAAAAACCGCATCCTTGTTATCAACTATGTCATTAGACACTGTTGATTTATCTGATGCATTGCGTTTACTTTCATTGCCACGCACACTTGGAACATATCAAGATGAGATAATTACTGTACAAAACGGCAGATACGGCCCATACATGAAACACGGAACTGATTCAAGAACTTTAACTAGTGAAGATCAACTTTTTTCAATCGGCTTAGATGAAGCAATTGAGATTTATAAACAGCCAAAAGTTAGAAGACGTGGTGTTGCTAAACCGCCATTAAAAGAGTTGGGTCAAGACCCACAAACTCAAAGAGAAGTAATTGTTAAAGATGGAAGGTTTGGAGTTTATGTAACTGATGGCGAAACTAACGCAACCTTGCGCCGTGGAGATGCAGTTGAGTTGTTAACTTTAGAGCGAGCACTTGAGTTGCTTGCAGGGCGTAGAGCTTGGGAGATTGAGAATCCAGGTGGTTCAAAAAAGAAGGGCAAGCGAAGCAAGAAATCCGCACCAACTTGGACTGAGAAAACAGTTAAAGGAGCAGGAGCAAAGAAGAAGGCCAAAAAGGCAGCAACTGGTGTTGGAAATGCACCAAAGTGATCTGTTTTAGGCGCAAGTAGACTTACATCATGTCCCTGCCTTATCCATCAGCGCCTGCGCAATCGGAATCTAGAAGTGTTCTATCTATTCCAGCATTTCGCAAACTTTGGCGAGCAATGGCTTTTTCATCATTTGGCGATTGGTTAGGACTATTAGCATCAACTGCGTTAGCACAACAATTAGCAGATGGTGATTATGCAAAAGCAAACTTTGCTATTGCCGGTGTATTCATTGTTAGATTATTACCAGCTGTAATTCTTGGGCCATTTGCCGGAGTAATCGCCGATAGATTTGATCGCCGAAAATTAATGGTCGTCTGTGACATATTAAGATTTAGTCTTTACCTTTCAATTCCAATCGTCGGTAATTATTTCTGGTTATACACTGCCTCAATTTTGGCTGAAATTGTGACATTGTTTTGGTCACCAGCAAAAGAGGCATCAGTTCCAAATTTAGTGCCTAAATCAAAATTAGAAAGCGCAAATCAAGTTTCGCTACTTGCAGCTTACGGAACTGCCCCATTAGCTGCGATTGTGTTTTCAACCTTGGCATTATTTATAGGCGCAATTAATGCTGCGCTAGGAAATACCACACAAGCATCTGCAGCTGATGTTGCTCTTTATTTGAACGCAATAAGTTTTCTATTTTGTGCATTGACAGTCTGGGGATTGAAAGAGATCCCAGCAGGATCAAGTAAGAAGTTGGCTCAAAGCTCAATTGGTAAATCACTTTGGGAAGGCTTTGCATTTATAAAAGATTCAAAGATTATTCGAGGCTTGATATTTGGAATGCTTGGCGCATTTTTTGCAGCAGGTGCGGTAATTGGCTTAGCTAGAACATTTGTTGATGATTTAAAGGCTGGTGAAGCGGCATACGGAATTTTATTTGCAGCGGTATTTTTTGGTTTAGCACTCGGTATCTCTTTCGGACCTAGAATATTTTCTCAATTTTCAAGACGCAGATTATTTGGAGTATCACTGACAATTTCTGGGCTAATGCTTGTGACATTATCACTCGTACTAAATCTTGTATTAGCGATCTTTATAACCATCCTGCTTGGTTTATTTGCAGGCATTTCTTGGGTTACAGGTTTCACAATGCTTGGTTTAGAGGTTGAGGATGAGGTTCGCGGGCGAACATTTGCTTTTGTGCAATCACTAATCAGAGTTTCATTGGTGCTAGTACTGGCAATTGCTCCCTTGGTTGCCGCTGCAATTGGCGAGCACACATACTCATTTAGAACCACCACAGTTACCTATAACGGCGCAGCATTCACCATGTTTTTTGCTGGATTAATAGCAGTATTAGTTGGAGTGCTTTCATATTTACAAATGCGAGATCGCCCAAATGTTTCATTAATGAGCGACATTAAATCAGCATTTAGAGGAGAGCTTGGTGCAATAACTGGCCAAACCACAACAGGAGTTTTTATTTCATTTGAAGGTGGTGAAGGCTCAGGAAAATCTACTCAGACCAAATTGTTGAAGGAATGGTTAGAGAAAAATGATGAGACTGTTTTATTAACTCGCGAACCAGGCGGAACTGATCTTGGAAACCAACTCAGAAATATTTTATTGGATAATAAAACTGGAGTTATCTCGCCAAGAGCTGAAGCATTGATGTATGCGGCAGATCGTGCCCATCATGTTTTTTCAGTAATCAGGCCAGCGTTAGAGCGAAATGAAATAGTAATTACTGATAGATATTTTGATTCCTCTATTGCCTACCAAGGAGCTGGCCGAGTTTTATTGCCGGTTGAAGTGGCAAGAATTTCAAGATGGGCGACAGAATCTTTAACTCCAACCCTAACAATCATTATGGATTTACCAGCAGAAATTGGCTTGGGCAGATTGCATTCAACAGATCGATTAGAAAGTGAACCACTAGCATTTCATGAACGAGTTAGACAGGAGTATTTAAATCTTGCTCATCAAGATCCAGAAAGATTCCTAGTTGTCGACGCTTCTTTAACAATTGAACAGATTCACCAATTAATTGTGGAAAGAGTTGGGGCTATAAAAACACTTAAGCGAAACATTAAACAATAATGAGTGTTTTTGGATCATTAATTGATCAAACTGAGGTTATTTCGATATTAAAAGATGCAGTAGAAGCCTCTCGTATGGTTGATAACAAAAGTCAAAGCATGACCAATACCTGGCTTTTTACTGGCCCACCCGGATCTGGTCGATCAAATGCGGCAATAGCTTTTGCTGCAGCGTTGGTATGTAAAGATGGTGGTTGCAGTAAATGTAATGATTGCATGTCAACAATTATCGGTACACATGCTGATGTTGAATTGATTAAAACTGCAGGACTTTCTATAAAAATTGACGAAGTTAGGGAGTTAATCAGCAGAGCATCCTGGGCACCATCGGTGGCTAATTATCGCGTGGTAGTTATGGAAGATGCTGATCGACTTACTGAATCAGCTGCTAACGCTTTACTAAAAGTGATTGAAGAGCCAGGGCTTCGAACAATCTGGTTGTTGTGTGCGCCAACGTTAACTGATGTTTTACCAACCATTCGCTCTCGTTGCAGGCATTTATCACTGCGCACTCCTTCAACTAAAGCGATTGCAAAACTGTTAATCGAACGCGATGGCGTAGAAAGTAGCACGGCTGATTTTGTTGCTAGAGCATCCGGTGGCCATATAGGAAGAGCTAGGCGTTTAGCAACTGATTCAACTGCAAAAGAAAATCGTTCCAACATTATGAAATTACCATTTATGATCAAAGATGTTTCCTCTGCATTTAAAGCCGCACAATTCTTGGTGGATGCTGCTAAGGCAGATGCACTAGTAGATGCAGAAAAAAAAGATGAAGATGAGATTTCAAAGTTAAAAGAAGCTTGGGGAGCGACAGGATCTAAATTAGTTGCAGGTGGTGCCAAAGTAGTTAAGGAATTAGAGAAGGAACAAAAATCTCGGTCAACTAGAATGGTCAGGGATTATTTAGATAGAGCATTATTGGATTTATCAACACTTTATCGAGATGTTTTGTTGGTTCAATCAAACTCTGTAGATTCTTTAATCAATCAAGATCTGATTTCACAAATTAATCAACTCGCGCAAGCCACAAAGCCAGAGCAAACAATCAGAAAAATTGAGGCAATCTTGAAAACAAGACGGAATCTGGCCCAAAATGCAGCACCCCTGCTTCTAATTGAAGCCCTTATGTGTGAGTTACGTTAAAAAAGTGGTAATTAGCACCTCCAAAGATAAGGCAAAATACTCTCATGCGTCTTGACCATGTTTCATATGTTGCATCCCATGACCAGATTTCTGATGTTGTTAATCGAATTGGTTCGCAGATCGGTACCGCATTTGTTGACGGTGGTATCCATCCAAAGTTCGGAACTAGAAATTTCACTGCACCATTATTAAACGGTCAATACATTGAAGTTGTATGTCCGTTAGATCATCCAGCCACAGATGCAACTGCATTTGGTAAAGCAGTTAAGCAAAAAGCTGATGCTGGTGGCGGTTGGTTAACTTGGGTGTTTAGTTCATCTGACCTAGTCAATGTTGAAGAAAAGTTTGGCCGTAAAGCAGCCGATGGTGCCCGCACTAAACCAGATGGCAGTGAGTTAAAGTGGAAACAAATTGGCGTAAAAGAGATTACTGGAGCAAGTGAGTTACCATTTTTCATCCAATGGTTAACCGAACAACATCCCTCAAAGGATGGAAATTCAGTTGCAAAGATTACAAAAATTGTTATCGCAGATGATGGTCAATTAGCCGATTCTTGGTTTAAAGAAGAGATTAATTCAGCCTTGAAAGAGGTTGAAATTGAATGGGTAAAGCCAGAATTAAATGATGGCGAAAAAGGAATTGTTGCAGTCGAACTTTCAGTTAATAACAACAAAATCAGGGTTGATTAGTACCTGGTAATTAAGTCAGTAAAAGTAAGGTAAACTTTCCTTTGTAGTTCCCCATGTACTTACAATTTGTAAGTGCCTTGCGAGTCTTAATCTCAAATCACCACCAAGACGCGCATCATGTCTTGTTAGGTTGATTTATGTCATTTAAAGAATTAGGCGTTAACCCTGCGTTGATTAAAGTCCTGCACGCAGCAGGAATTGAAAAACCATTTCCAATTCAAAAAGCCACCTTGCCTGATGCAATTGCTGGCAAAGATATTTTAGGTCGTGGTCAAACTGGTTCTGGTAAAACTCTGGCCTTTGGTTTGGCTTTAATGAGCCGCTTAGCTGGTAAAACAGCTGCACCGATGCGCCCACTGGCTTTGATTTTGTCACCTACTCGTGAGCTTGCAATGCAAATCAGCGATGTGATTGCACCTTTATCTAGAACTGTAAATTTAAATTCACAGGTTGTAGCAGGTGGACTTTCTTATTCAAAACAGATTCAGGCGTTAAAGCGCGCAGTGCCTATTGTTGTGGCAACCCCAGGCAGACTTATTGATTTAATTCAAAAGAAACACATCAAGCTAGATGACATTGAAATAACAGTACTTGATGAGGCAGATCAAATGGCAGATATGGGTTTCTTGCCAGATGTTAAAAGAATCTTAGATTTAACTAAGCCTGGCGGGCAACGAATGTTATTTAGTGCAACGCTTGATAAAGATGTTGATTCACTTGTTAAAAAATATTTAAAAAATCCAGTAACTCACTCTCTTGCAAATGAGAAATCAACAGCGGGAAATATGACCCATCACGTTTTAATCTTGGAGCAAGCTCATAAAGATTTAATCACTTCCCAAATCGCAGCCAGAAAAGGAAAGAGCATATTTTTTGTTCGAACTAAACATGGTGCAGACAAATTAACTAAACGCATGAATGAGGCAGGCGTTGCAGTTGGCGCACTACATGGTGGCAAAACTCAAGCTCAAAGATCTCGAGTTCTAGAAGCTTTTAAATCTGGTCATACAAATGCATTGGTAGCAACAGATGTTGCAGCTCGCGGAATTCACGTTGATGATGTTTCACTTGTAGTGCATGTAGATGCTCCAGAAAACCACAAAGATTATTTACACCGTGCAGGTCGAACAGCTAGAGCTGGTGCAGTTGGAACAGTGGTAACGCTTGCAACTCACAAGCAACGCAAAGGTGTGCATGGTCTTGCAGCAAGAGCTGGCGTTAAATTAAATGAATCAACAGTTAGACCATTAGATGCAACCTTAGTTAAAGTCACGGGGGCTGCAGAACCTTCTGGCATTCCAATCGTTACAGCACAAGCAGCTAAAGGCGATAGTTCAGGTAGGTCTGGTGGGTATCGAGGTTCAAGATCAAAAGGCGGCGGGAAAAAGAAAAAATCCCGACCACGTCCACATGAGCGCCGAAAGCGCCCAAGATAGTAAAAGTTTAGTTAAATACTTTCCATGAAAAAGTTATCAGATTCTGTAGAAATCAACGGAATTAACTTCATTGCAGAGGCAGAGCGAAAAGGTTCTGCCAAATCTTTATTTTGGCCATGGGCTGCTGCAAATGTTTCATTCTTAGCAATTTCCTACGGCTCTTTTTTTCTAGGATTTGGAATCTCTTTTTGGCAAGCAACAGCAGCTGCAGTAATTGGAACCATTGGAAGTTTCTCAATCGTTGCAATTTCATCACTTGCAGGTAAAAGAGCTAATGCGCCAACAATGACGCTTTCGCGTGCTGCTTTTGGTGTTAAAGGAAATCGATTACCAGGTTTATTGTCATATTTGATATTTGTAGGATGGGAAACAGTTTTAGTTTCATTAGCAACACTTGCTTCAGGAACTGTGTTAACTCGAATCGGAAATATTGATACTGACATTTCGCGAGTTTTGGGTTTTATGCTTGCAGGTGGCTTAACAATAATTGGTGGAGTATTAGGTTTTAAAGTAATCATGAAAATTCAACTGTATTTAACAGTAATTACGATTTTCTTAACCGCGGGATATATAGCGCTCACGATCGATTCTGTGGATTGGAGCAAGGTTTCAGCCTTACCAACTGGGCCCACTTCTGGTTTTATCGGTGCAATAATTTTTGCAATTACTGGAATTGGCCTAGGTTGGGTTGGCTGTGCTGCCGATTACTCTAGATATTTACCCAGAAAAGTTTCCGGCAAATCAGTAATTAGTTGGACCATATTCGGAGCTTCAATTGTCCCAATTATTTTAGTTATTTACGGATCTTTACTTGCTGCAAGTAGCGAAGAGCTAAATAGTAAAGTTGCCAGTGATCCAATTGGTGCGTTAACAACCTTGCTTCCTACCTGGTACTTAATCCCTTTTGCTTTGGTTGCAGTTCTAGGATTAATAGGAGGGGCAATTCTTGATTTGTATTCATCAGGATTAACCTTGGTCTCAATCGGTTTACCAGTTAAACGATATGTAGCGGCAGGTATTGATGGCCTAATAATGACTATAGGCACGATTTATCTGGTTTGGTATGCATCTGACTTCTTTGTTCCATTTCAAGGTTTCTTGATAACACTTGGTGTGCCAGTCGCTGTTTGGTCTGGATTATTTGCTGCCGATGTTTTAATGCGAAAAAGTTACAGCGAATCTGAACTTTTTGATCCCAATGGAAGATATGGTTCATATAACTTTAAATCAATTGGATTAATTGGCTTTGGAACAATTATTGGATGGGGCTTAGTGACTAACTCCTTAGCATCTTGGCTTTCATGGCAAGGATATTTTTTATCAATTGTTGGCGGCAAAGATGGCTCTTGGGCCTATGCAAACTTAGGTGTGATTGCAGCTTTGTTAATTGGATTCTTCGGTCACATTGTTTTATCTAGAAAACAAATTAAAAATCAGGAAATTAATTTTTCCAAGAGGTAAATAACGGTCTGCCTTCGGCATAGCCGGCTGCAGATTGAATTCCAATTACAGCCTTTTCATTAAACTCTGCAAGATTTTTTGCACCGCTATAAGTACAAGATGATCTTAAGCCAGCAATAATTTCATCAATTAAATCTTCAACACCAGGACGAGCAGGGTTTATATACATACGAGAGCTTGAAATACCCTCTTCAAATAATGATTTACGCGCGCGATCAAAAGCATCTTCGCTAGCAGTTCTAGCAGCAACTGCGCGAGCAGAGGCCATTCCAAATGACTCTTTATAAACTCTGCCATCTGAGTCTTTGCGCAAATCACTAGGGGACTCATAAGTTCCAGCAAACCAAGAACCAATCATTACTTGTGATGCACCGGCGGCTAATGCCAGCGCAACATCTCTTGGATGTCTTACGCCACCATCTGCCCAAATACTTTTGCCATGCTTTTTAGCTTCAGCTGCACATTCAAGTACTGCAGAAAATTGTGGTCGACCGACTCCAGTTTGCATGCGAGTTGTACACATTGCACCAGGACCGACTCCAACCTTAACAATGTCAGCACCGGCTTCAATTAACTCCTTAGTTCCAGCTGCAGTGACCACATTGCCGGCAACAATTGCAACCTTTGGATTTAAGGCTCGAATAGTTTTTAATGCCTCAACCATTTTCTTTTGATGACCGTGAGCTGTATCAACAACTAGAAGATCAGCACCTGCCGCTAACAAAGCTTTAGCTTTTCCAGCCACATCACCATTAATTCCAACTGCGGCGGCCACTTTTAATCTTCCATTTGCATCAATTGCAGGTTGGTACATAGTTGCTCGAAGCGCACCAGTTCTAGTAATAATTCCAACCAATTTCCCAGCCTTATCAATTACTGGCGCCAGTCTTCTGCGTTTTTCAGTTAAAAACTCAAAAGCAGCCTTCGGTGTTACATCATCATTAAGTGTGACTAAATCCTTTGACATGATTTTATGTAACTGAGTAAATCGATCAACATTTTCACAATCAGCTTCGGTGATAATTCCAATTGGTCGATCATCTTCTACAACAATTAGAGCGCCATGCGCACGTTTTGTTATTAAATCAATAGCATCGGCAACAGTTTCATTTGGGTTTAATGTCACTGGCGTATCAAAGATTAGGTGACGAGATTTAACCCAGCTAATTACATCAGCAACTATCTCAAGTGGGATATCTTGTGGAATTACCGCAATTGCTCCGCGACGAGCAACAGTTTCTGCCATACGTCTGCCACTTATTGCTGTCATATTTGCAACAACCAATGGAATTGTTGTGCCGGTTTGATCAGGCGCGGTTAAATCAACATCCATTCGACTTGAAAGTTCAGAGTATGAAGGGACCATGAATACATCGTCATAGGTCAGGTCGTGGCTTGGGTTATTTATGAAACGCACGTGGCAAAACTATACTCGCTCTAAATGCATCTACTAAATGACTGGGATGCTCCCAAGGCAGAGCAAGTAAGTGTTCCTGGCCCATACGGACAGCAGCTAGCACGGTATAAAGAGGTATTGGTATTGATACAACAGGTGGCCAAAGGCTGCAATCACTGGGTGCGTTCTTAGCCAATTCCCACCCAAGGCCGGGATGGTAAATGCTAGGGTTGCATAGGCTTTAACGAGAAGATGTGAAAGGTCGAACTTGTCAGATAACTCAGAGAATGAAGAAAACAACTCTGAAGAGATTATTACTGAGGAGATGCTTTGGGAAAGAATTCCTGAAGTCCAAGGTTTAGATCGAGCAAATACTTATTATGAATTAAGTGCGCGAATTTATGCGCGTGGTCAGTATGACGAGGCATTAGCGCTCGCAGAAACTGCCCGTGATATTTATGCAGATTTAGGTGCTGTTGCACCAACCGAAGGTTTAGCTCAAGCTTATTCAGCAATTGGTTACAACTTAAATCAACTAAAGAGAATGAATGAAGCAGCTAATGCGATGAGCAAAGCTGTAGATCTATTAAGAGAGACAAAATCTCCAATGGCAATTGAACTTGCCTGCACACTTGGTGAGTGGTGGTTTAATTCAAAAGAGTATGAAAAAACAATTGAGTGTATGAATGAGTGCGTTCAAGAGCATTTGGTTGATGGCAATGATTCTGGGGCAGCAAATGATCTGCACTTAATTGGCTGTGCATATCGCGAATTGAAAAATTATGAGAAGTCACTAGAAGCTTTTAAAGAATCTCGCGCCTTATTTAAGAGATTAAAAGAGGTTATCAATGTTGCAAGATGCGATCAAAAGATTGCGCACTGCTTAACTGAGTTAGGTGATGCAGAGGGTGCGTTAATCTCTGCTCAAAAATCTTTGGATGTATTTGTAACTGCCCATGATCATCGAAGAGAGACTTACTCATCATTTGAACTAGGCAAGGCCCAAATTGGCCTTGGTCAATTTGAAGAGGCGCTAATGACACTTGAAAATGTATTAGAAAGCGTTACTGAATCTGAGTTTAAAGATTTTGAATTTATTATTGATATCGAGCGAAAAATCGCTTTAACATTAAGAAGCTTGGGTCGAGATAACGAAGCAGAAGAAATTGTAAGAAGACTCGATGCTGTTACAGAGGTAATTGACGAAGATTAAGATTTTGGGTGATTGACTGGATTTAAATGTTGCATCGCCCAGGCATACATAGCAATCGCTCCAGCAGCTGAAGCATTCATTGATCTAGTTGAACCATACTGAGAGATAGCTAAAACTACTGAGCAAACTGCAACACCTTCATCACTCATTCCGGCGCCTTCTTGACCAAACAACATCACACATCTTTTTGGCAAATCTGTATTTTCTAATTGCTTTGAGATTGGCAAGTTATCAATTCCAATAATTGGTAAATTTTGTTCATCACACCATTTCTTAAACTCTTCAACAGTTGCGTGATGGTGAATGGTTAAATATCGATCAGTCACCATCGCACCTCGTCGGTTCCAATCCCGCTTGCCAACAATATGAACAGCAGAGACATTAAAAGCATTTGCAGTTCTTACAATTGATCCGATGTTTAAATCATGTTGCCAATTCTCAATNTCCCGCTTGCCAACAATATGAACAGCAGAGACATTAAAAGCATTTGCAGTTCTTACAATTGATCCGATGTTTAAATCATGTTGCCAATTCTCAATCGCAATTTGTAAGTCATGGCGCTTGGTATCTAGATCAGCAACTATTGCTTCAACTTTCCAATACCTATATTTATCTAAGACATTTCTCCGATCGCCATTTTCGAGTAATTCAGGATCAAAGTGATTATCGGTCGGCCATGGTTTAGAGTGAGGGCCTACGCCAACTACCTGGTAGAACTCACCAGGACCCACGGATGATTCGGTCATAAGTAAACCTTAAGGGCTAAGGAGTGATGATGAGAAAATCATGGCTGCCTGCCTATCTAATCCTTGGATTAACTTGGGGTTGCTCCTTTATATTCATTGAACTAGGCCTTGAGTTTCTAACCCCATTTGGAGTTGCATTTGGTCGCTGCACCCTTGGCGCAATCACTTTGTTACTTGTTGTATGGAGCAGAAAAATTAAGCTACCTAGCGAAAAAAGTATTTGGTTAAAACTATGGGTAGTTGCCATGCTTTTAAATGTCGTTCCGGGGACCCTCTTCGCATTTGCTCAACAATACGTAACTTCTGTGCTTGCCGGAATCATAAATGCTACAACTCCATTAATGACGTTGTTGTTCCTATTGATTTTGTTTCGTGAAGAAAAACTTAAGCGCGAACAAATCTTTGGCTTGTTAATTGGCGCATTTGGAGTATTAACCGTTTTGGGAATTTGGAAAGGGATAGGAGATAACCAACTAATCGGGGTTATCGCAATGCTTTTAGCGGTTGCTTGCTACGGCTACTCATTCCCGTATATAACGCGAAATATTTCACCCCTTGGCTTAAAGCCGGAAGCAGCAGCAGCGGTCCAATTAAGTATGGCTTCAATAACTTTATTACCATTTTATTTGTTTGATGGCATTGCAGATTACAACTTCAGAATTCAAGCACTCTTGGCAATGTTAGCCCTTGGTATTTTTGGAAGTGGTTTTGCATACATTTGGAACTTTTCAATCATCGCTGCTGCCGGTAGCTCAATTGCCAGTACTGTTACTTACATAACACCTGTAGTGGCAGTCTTTGTTGGCTGGTTATTTTTAGGTGAAGCAATAACTTGGTATGAGCCAGTTGGTGCAATACTGGTAATACTTGGAGCAGCAGTCGCACAAGGAAGATTTTCTCGAAAGGTGCAGAGTAAATGAAACGCTTATCTGCTCTAGTATTTTTCATACTTTTATTCAATCTTCATTCAGCAAATGCTGTTGATGTTTTACCAGAACCATTCTTTAAATACTTAGGATCAAAATACTTAGCCAATCCTGGAGTTATTTTGATAGATGGCTCAAGTAATGAAATTGTTTATGAAAGTGGTTCTGATAAGCCAAGGACGCCAGCCTCAGTTTTAAAAGTTATCTCGGCCTCTGCAATGGCGTTGACTCTTGATTCAACAACAGTTTTCAAAACTGCGTTATACAAAACTGAGAAAAAAGGTGTATTTGTTATTTGGGGCGAGAATGATCCTTGGATAACCTCAAATGCAAAGTATCGAGATGCAAATAAGAGGGCTTACATGCCAGCATTGATCAAAGCTGCATTTGCCTCCGACAAATCTCTAAAGAAGATCACGTTGGTATATAAAGGTGTTAACAATTCAGATATTTTGTATGCAAAGCGGGCATTAAATCGCAGATCATCTGTTGCCTATAAACCGCTTAGCAAAACCGTTGAAATTGAATCGTTAATTACTGAAAAGATCGCAGAAGTTTCTTCACCACCTCTGCAAAAAATGATCCGATTTGCGCTCTTATATAGCGATAATGTTTTATCACAAAGAATCACCATGCTTGCCACTGGACTTAATGGATACCCATTAAATAGAACTGGTTTAAATGAAATGATCAATGCAAAAATAAGTGGCATTGGGGTAGACACAACTGGAATGAAATTAGTTGATGGATCCGGCCTTGGCGGTGAAAATAGGGTGTCAGCAAAGACTGTTTCACAATTACTTCTAAAGATCAAAACTGAACCAAAACTTAAAGTTATTTATGATTCACTTCCAATAAGTGGAGAATCTGGCACATTAATTGGTAGGTACCATTCAACTGCGCCACAAGCTGTTGGTTTAGTAAGAGCAAAAACTGGATCAACTCGCCATACCGTTTCATTGGCTGGCTTTGCTACCTCTGGCGAAAAAGAATATGTTTTCGTTGTGATTGCAGATGGTGTTGGAAGAACTAGGAGATTGCAAGATGCTGCGCGAAGTGCAATTGATCGAATGCTGGGAACAATCACTAAGCCACCTGTGATCGGTATAACACCACCTGTGCCAGAAACTAATCCATTTACAACTACTCCGTAATAAACCTTAACTAACCAAGGGTAGAGTTAGTTCAAATGAAAAATTACATCTCGCTAATGAAGTTGCGGGTAGTTGAACTACTACTTGTAACTACAGTGCCAGCTTTGTTTTTGGCAAGCAATGGTGTACCAGATTTGTCAGTCACTATTTGGAGTTTACTAGGCGGAACTCTCGCAGCAGGCGGTGCGAATGCGTTCAACATGGTCATCGAAGCAGAATCTGATTTATTGATGAAGCGAACAGCAAGGCGCCCAATTGCAACAGGTGAGATTTCTCGGCGCTCTGGACTTATATTTGCAACAGCGGTTTCTTTGTTATCGCTGATACTGTTTTACTCATTTACGACAAAATTGGCAACCCTTTTAACCTTTCTAGCAATTACTTTTTATGTTTTTGGCTACACCATCGCATTAAAGAAGCACACATCACAAAATATTGTTTGGGGCGGGATTGCTGGTTGTATGCCGGTACTTATTGGACAAGCCGCAGTGACTAATGCACTCACTCTGACCTCTTGGTTCTTTTTCTTTTTAATATTTTTTTGGACCCCACCACATTTTTGGGCTCTGGCGGTTAGATACCGAGATGATTATGCAGCCGCAGGAATTCCTATGTTGCCGGTTGTAGCACCAATAAAAAATGTTATTACTCAAATGTGGTTCCACTCTTTGGCCATGGTGGTATTTTCAATACTTGTGATTTGGAGTGCTGAGCTACCTATCTGGTTGGCAGGAGTAACATTAATTTTAATTGCAGGTTGGAAGATGCAGTTAATTAAGTTAACTAGGCAGCCAACAGAGGTTAATGCTGGGAAGTTATTCCAAGCATCAATAGTTTTTCTCAGTATTTACTCATTTTTATTAGTAATCGGAGTATTGCTTAAGTAGTTTTTCAAGCTTTAGGTGAGATAATTTTCTTTATGTCCTCCCCTCTTGCATTAGATGTTGCCGATTTGTCGAAAAAATACGGTGATCGCATGGCTCTTTCGCATGCAAATTTTGAAGTTCCTATGGGAAGCATTTGTGGCTTTGTAGGCCCAAATGGATCGGGCAAAACGACAACAATCAGAATGTTGTTAGGTTTAATAACGCCAACAACTGGTAGCGGTCATGTGCTTGGTGAATCAATAACTCAACCTGAAAAGTATTTACCACTAGTTGGCGCAATGATCGAAGGACCTGCTTTTTATCCAGCCTTAACTGGAGCTCAGAACTTGGTGGTGTTAGCAAAACTGGGTGGGTTTGATACAGAGGCTATCCAAGGTTTGTTAGATCTAGTTGATCTAGGAGATCGCGGCAATTCAAAATACAAAACTTACTCATTAGGAATGAAGCAAAGACTTGGGATTGCTGCCGCACTTTTACCTAAACCAAAATTATTAGTACTGGATGAACCGACTAATGGATTAGATCCTGCAGGAATTCAAGAAATTAGAAATCTGCTTCGAAAATTAGCAGATAACGGAACAACAGTTTTTGTCTCCTCCCACTTACTTTCAGAAATAGAAATGATAAGTGACCATTTAGTAATGCTTAGACTTGGAAAGGTAATTTTTTCAGGCAAAACAAGTGAGTTACTTGCAAAACAACAACCAGTAATTGTGGCAAAACCTGAGCATAGAAGCGACCTTGATAAGTTGGTTATGATCGCAACGCAAGCAGGTCACTCTGCAAAAATAATTGATGAAACCGTGCACGTAACAGGTGCTGCTGACTACTCTGCAAAATTAAATAAATCAGCTTTTGATGCTGGAATAATTCTAGAAACCTTAACGCCTGTTCGGGCATCATTAGAAGATACTTTTTTTGAAATGACGGGTGAGTAGTATGTTGAATGTAATAAGAGCGGAAATGACAAAACTTCGAAGACCTTCACTATCCATCTCAACAATTGTTGCTGTTGCATTTGTTACTGGCTTAGTAACATCTTTACTCTTCTTATTAGTTGATTCACCTGAAGGAAATGGTGAACGCGGAGTGCGTATTGGTAGAGATGTTTTAGCCCTTGCATCAGGGGTTTCATTAAGTTTTAGCAATGCTGCAGGACTACTTGGGATTGTTGCCCTTTGCATATTTGCGGCTCAAACAGCGCAGGAGTACACCTATGGAACCCTACGCAATCTTTTATTGCGGCAACCATCTCGAATGAAAATTCTGCTCGGTAAATTAGTATCAATGAAACTATTCGCGATTGCCATGGTCACTTTATCGGCTCTGCTAGCTGTGTCACTCTCATATTTATTTGCAGGAGTAAAAGATATTTCTACTCAAGCCTGGGGAACTTCAGATGCTAGAGCTGAGTTGCTTCGCACATTTATCAACGTACTAATTGCAACCATTGGATATGGAATTTTTGGAATGATACTGGGACTTCTATTTCGATCCCCGATTTCAGCTATTTCTATTGGAGTAATCTGGAATTTAATTATTGAAGGACTTTTATCCGCATTTGTTACAAACATTGATCGCTACTTTCCAGGACAACTCCTGTCAATTGTGGCGTTAGGCGGCAATGAGAGAATCTCTTACCAGTATGCACTCTTTACTTCTTTTACATTTTTGGTAATTGGACTTGCAATAGTTTCAGTCCTCTTTAAGAAGAGAGATGTGGCAAATTAATGATTAAGAAATACATATCGGCGGTTTTGATTTTTACTTTAACTCCAGTTGCAGCATTTGCAGCAACGCCAAAACCAACCCAAGCTCAAATTGATGCTGCTAAAAAAATTGAGGCTGAGAAGAAAGCGGCAGCTGATGCTGCTGCAAAAAAACTAAGTTCTGCAAAGAAAACCTTGAATCAATTAACTACAATCGCAATCGCAAAGCGCAAAGTGTATCTAGCAGCACAAAATGAATTAAAGGTTAAAACTAAACAAGCTGATGTAGCAATGAAACATTTGCAAGCAGCACAAGCTTCTGTTAGTACTGGTAAGCGGACCATTGGGAAATTGGCAGTTAACGCTTATGTCATGGGTGGGGGCTTTACCGACTTAGATTCTTTATTGAGCGCAGATGGCCCACAGGACTTGGCTGATAGATTAAGCGCTCTTGATGCACTTGGAGAAAATAATTCAACAGCTTTAGATAGATTTAAATCGGCAGAGATTGTTGCTTCAGCAGCTCAAAAAGCAGCTGATGTTGCTAAAAAAGCACAAGCTGAGGCAACAGTAAAAGTTGCGGCAGCTAAGAAAGCCGCTGATGATGCTGCTGCTATGCAACAAGAAGAAGTAAACAAACTTCAAGCAGTTCAAGATAAGTTGGCAAAAGAATTAGCTGTTGCACAAAAAACTAGATTAACTCTAGAACAGCAGAGACAAATTGCTTTACTTGAAGAAGCAAATGCTGGTCGAGCTGTACTCACTCCAGGTCAAGCAAAAATTTGGCAAGATAGTGGATTCACCGGTCGAAGCAGCACAAGATCAACCGAGCCAATGCGCCTTGCTGCTGTTGAGTATGCAAAAAAACAGGTATTAGCCAAGAAGAGTTATGTTTGGGGTAGTGAAGGACCAACAACTTTTGATTGCTCAGGTTTGGTTTACGCAGCCTATAAATCTGCCGGGCTTGGCTGGCCAAACTGGGATCGTCTTAACTCATCACTTTATTGGGTTGCAACAAAGCGAGTCCCGATTAGTGAAATGGTGCCAGGAGACCTTGTGTTCTATTCATACAAGGGAACAGTGAGCACAATCCACCACATCGCAATCTATGCCGGCGATGGAATGATGTGGGAAGCACACAATAAGGACAAAGATTTACTATTTTCGAGCATCTATAGCATTAAGGGTTTAATGCCATACGGTGGTCGGGTCTAATCTTGTCGGTGTGGACACTGTAAATAAACCAAATCTCTGGCAGATCAGAAAAGCTGTAAAACCTTTTCTAGATAAAACCAACGAGGTTATTTTATTTGGATGTTCTGGCGGTGCTGATTCATTAGCACTTGCACTTGCTCTATTTGCAGAGAGTGAAGGTAAAACTATTATTCCAGTTGTTGTAGATCATGGCTTGCAACCAGAGTCAAAGAAAATCACCGCAGATGTTGTTTCAAAATTGAAATCCATTGGGTTTAATCAAATTGAAAGTGCGATAGCACAGGTCGTTGTAACTGATGGTTTAGAGGCCTCTGCAAGAAGAGCGAGATATAAAATATTTAATCAATACATTGACACATATCAACCGGAGTACTTTTTCCTTGCCCATACCCTTAATGATCAAGCAGAAAGTGTTTTGCTTGGTTTAGCAAGAGGGTCTGGGGCCAGATCATTAGCAGCGATGGCGGTAGAGAATAATAAATTTATTAGACCGCTACTGAAAATTTCTAGAGCTGCAACTGAATCCGCCTGTGAAGAATCAGGGGTGGTTTATTGGTCAGATCCACACAATGAAGATTTGAAATATTCTCGGGTACGAGTAAGAAAGAACGTTTTACCAAATTTAGAATCAAATCTTGGCCCAGGTATTACTGAAGCATTAGTAAGGAGTGCGGATTTATTACGCGATGACGCTGATGCGCTAGATGGTTTTGCAGTTGAATTTTTTAATCAAGTAGATCCAATAAATTTGTCGGTTAAGGATCTAGAAAGATTGCCTAAAGCGATTCGCACAAGAGTGTTGCGCCTTGCAATCTATAAAGCCGG
>KB900544.1 GCA_000378905.1 actinobacterium SCGC AAA028-A23 | reverse complement strand
TGCGCCCTTGCCTTATCTGCAAGATAGATACCAAGCAACACGACGGCACAACCAAGAAGTTGGATTGAGTTAAAGGCTTCACTTAGTAACCACCAGGCAATTACACCGGCAAATATTGGTTCGATCATGCCAATCACACTACCTGTGCTGGCTGATAATTCTCTGATACCAGTTACGGTTAATAAATATGGGATCACTGTTCCGATAATAATTATCCAAAGAATTAGCGCCCAGCCAGGTGCGCTGTAGTTGGAGAGGCTTCCTTCAAGTGAGTATGTATTAGTTAAATACTCAAATGGGAAATTCCACCATGGTAAAACTAAAGCCCAAAAGATTGCTGCAACGCCTATTCCCCAACTCATAAGAGAAAGCGAGCTCCGAGTTTGTGATAATCGATCAGCAAATAAGAAGTAAATTGCCAGAGCAAAGGCATCAGCAAATGCAACTGCGACCCCAAGTGGATGAAGTGATGTACCGGTCCAAATCTGGGAGAGCAAAGTTAAGCCAGAGAATGCACAAAGAATGCCCCACCACATAAGTGGAGAAATTTGTTTCTTCTTAATAAATCTTAGGTAAAGAACAATCCAGATTGAGGCTGTGAACTCAATTATCAAAGCAACAGAAACATAAAGATATTTAAGGGCAAAGAAATAAAATGATGTAACAGCAGCAACTCCAACTGTTCCAAAAATAATCAAATCTTTTAATTCATCCTTGCGTGCATAAAGTTGGCTTTTACCCTTTAAAACTGCAAAAGTAATTAAAATCAATGCAGCACCAGTTGTTCTAATTTGAGTCAATCGGAAGGCATCCATATCAGCGGAGCGCAAAACCTTTGCAGCTACGCCACCTAGAGCAAATAGCATTGCAGCTGAGATCATGAGGAATTCGGCGCGATGTTTCACAAGAAGCACCTTACATTAAGGTACTTAGATTAATTAAACTAAAAGGCGCTTTCTGCGATATTCATGATTTCACCAGTCTCAGATTCAACCACTGCGCGCTCAACTGAGATATGTGGCAAAACAGATCTAACAAAAAACTTAGCAGACGCAATTTTGCCACTATAAAACTCAGTATCTTTCCCAGCATTTGCTAATTTACTTTGAGCAATATCTGCTTGGCGAAGAAGTAACCAGGCAATAATCAAATCCCCGGTTGCCATGAGCAATCTAGATGTGTTTAGTCCGACCTTGTAAATCTCCTTTGGATTTTCTTGAGACTCCATTGCAACACCAACCATGTGGCCAATCATTGCTTGCACATCTTCTAATGTTTTTAATAAAGCTTTCTTTTCTTCTGGCAGGTTTCCACCAGCTGAAGCAAATTTGGCAATCTCTTTTCCTAAGATGGTGATGGAGCGGCCACGATCTCTAACAATTTTACGGAAGAAGAAATCCAATCCTTGGATTGCGGTAGTTCCTTCATACAAGGTATCGATCTTGGCATCCCTTACATACTGCTCAAGTGGCCAATCAGTGGTAAAACCAGAGCCACCAAAGGTTTGTAGAGATTCAGTACCTAGTAATGTCCAAGATTTCTCACTGCCATAACCTTTAACAATTGGTAGCAGTAGATCATTTATTAGGTGGAGATCTTCAATTTTTTCTTTATCTGTTCCTTCTGCTTGTGCTAACTCAAAGGCATCTTGAATTGTTGCTGTGTAAAGAACTAATGCGCGCATACCTTCTGAATAAGATTTTTGTACCATCAAAGATCTGCGGACATCTGGGTGCTTGATAATTTCAACTCTTGGACTGTTCTTATCTTTTGCAACAGTTAAATCAGGGCCTTGTACGCGGGTTTTTGCGTAGGAAAGTGCTTGTTGGTACCCAGCACTAAGTGTTGCAATCGCCTTAGTTCCCACCATCATGCGGGCATACTCAATAACCTTAAACATCTGAGCAATACCATCATGCACATCACCTAGTAAATATCCAACTGCTGGCTCTTTCTCGCCCAAATTCATCTCACATGTGGTTGAAACATGTAAGCCCATTTTGTCTTCTAATTTTGTAACATAAACACCATTTCGCTTGCCAAGCTCGCCAGTTTCAAAATCAAACATAAATTTTGGAATCAAGTAGAGATCTAAACCTTTAGTACCAGCAACGGCACCTTCAGGGCGAGCTAATACAAAGTGAATAATATTTTCAGTTAAATCAGAGTCACCTGAGGTAATAAATCTTTTTGTGCCGGTGATGTGCCATGTGCCATCTGGTTGCTTAACAGCCTTTGAACGACCTGCACCGACATCACTTCCAGCATCTGGTTCGGTGAGCATCATGGTTGCGCCCCATTGCTTGTCCACCATTAATTTTGCAATCTTCTTTTGCTCAGGTGTGCCAAAGACATATGCAACATGTGCAAAGGCAGTTCCGGAAGCGTAGATATGAATTGCAGGGTTTGAACCTAAAACCATTTCAGCAATTGCCCATCGAATTGATGGTGGAATTGCTGTGCCACCTAATTCAACTGGTGCATCAATTCGCCACCATTCATTATCCATAAATGTTTTGTAAGATTTTTTAAATGACTCTGGCAGTTTTGCTTCGCCAGTTTTTGGATCAAACTTAACCTCTTGTCGATCACCATCAATGAATGAAGCAGCTAAATCATTTTCTGCCATTCGCTTAACCTCTTCGAGCATGCCCATAGCTGTTTCACGATCTAGATCTTTATAAATAGATTTTCCTAAAATTGATTCACGTTCAAATAAATCAAAAAGGCAGAATTCAATATCCCGCAGATTAGCTATGTAATGGCCCATGGGATAAGCATGCTACCCACGAGTAACTTAATCAATACCCACCAGTAGGTTTCCCAGCCCTTTTGCCAACTTCAGGATAGGGTCAGCGACTGTGCTACTAAGTGATCGCGATATCCGGGCTGAAATCTCAGCTGGCCGGGTGAAGGTTGAACCTTTTACCGAGGCGATGGTGCAGCCATCAAGTGTTGATGTCAGGTTAGATCGATTTTTTAGAGTTTTTGAAAACCACAAGTATTCAGTAATTGATCCATCAACTGAGCAACCAGATTTAACCCGTGAGGTTGCAGTAACACCAGATGAACATTTTATTTTGCATCCAGGTGAGTTTGTTTTAGCAAGCACCTATGAAGTAATTACTTTGCCAGATGATATTGCCGGAAGATTAGAAGGAAAATCATCCCTTGGCAGATTAGGTTTACTAACTCATTCAACTGCCGGATTTATTGATCCAGGTTTTTCAGGACACATCACCCTTGAGCTTTCAAATGTTGCAAATCTGCCAGTTAAATTATTTCCTGGAATGAAAATTGGCCAACTTTGTTTAATTAAACTTTCATCTCCAGCTGAGCATCCATATGGATCAGCAGTTTATGGATCAAGGTATCAAGGCCAACGCGGGCCAACTCCTTCAAAGTCTTGGCTTAACTTTCACAAAAGCAAAATCGAATAATTTAATCTTGGTTTAAAAAGTGCAGTGTGAAGGTTGAGCCTTCACCAACTTTAGATTTAACACTGACATAACCACCATGTGCTTTCATTACTGCATCGACAATTGATAAACCAAGACCACTTCCTTCACCACTACTTCTTACTCTGGCCGGATCTGCTCGATAAAACCGTTCAAAGATTCGCTCTTGATCAGATTCTGATAACCCAGGACCGGTGTCGGTAACTGAGATCGTTGTTTCCTGCACACCTTGCATCGCAGTAATTGTTATCTTCGTGCCATCAGGCGTATGAGTTCTAGCATTTGCTAACAAATTTGCAATCACTTGATGGATTCGCTGTGAATCTCCTAATACAAAGATTTCATTCTCATTTAAATCTATTTTAATTGGGTGATTTGGCCCTGCGGCGGCAGCGGATACAACAACTTCGGTGATCAAAGTGTTTAAATCAACTGGATCCATAGCTAGCTCTCTAGATTGATCAAGTCGGGCAAGCAGGAGTAAATCCTCAACGAGTGAGCTCATTCGAATAGATTCTTTTTCAATTCGAGTGATTAACTCCTTAGTTTTATCCTCACCAACAACTGCGCCTTGGCGGTGTAATTCTGCAAAGCCTCGAATTGCAGTAAGTGGTGTTCTAAGTTCATGAGATGCATCTGCAACAAATCGACGCAATTTGCTTTCACTTGCAACTCGGGCAGTAAAGGATTCTTCAATTCGAGAAAGCATGGTGTTCAAAGAGGTGGTTAATCTACCAACCTCAGTATCTGGTTTTGCTGCAGGCAATCGAGCAGAAAGATCACCGGACGCAATTGCTTCAGCTGTATCTTCAACCGCTTCAAGTGGTCTTAATCCGATTGCAATAATCCACCTGGCAGCTAGTGCGATGGAACAGAGTGCAATTAATCCTAAAATTAAAAAGAGAAACCTTAATTGACCTAAAGTTTTATCAACCTTCTCAAGTGAATCAGCAACAATTACTACACCCATTCCAGTCGGTAAAACTTGAGCAAGTGCGCGCACATCTGGTTGGTTATCTCGACCATTTATTGTAAAAGGCTTATTTTTATACTTTGCAACCTCAGCAACACTCATTCCAGTTACAGCAAAGTTTTTTCCACTTAATTCACCACCTACTTGGCCAATTAACTTTCCATCAACATCTAATAAAGTAATTGAGGTCGCAGATGGAACACCACGTAATGGTGCTAATAATCTAAACGGGGATTGGTTTTCATCACTTTCCAGGGGTGCAATTCCAGCACGATCTAACCTACTTAATGAGGTGGATGAGATATCTGTTAATTGATCATCAACCTGGGCAATCAAATATGTTCGAAGCGCTGCATTTGCGGCAAAGTCTGAGGCAATAATTGCAAGACTTGCTAAAACCACCGAAGCTAAAATAAGTCGGTTGCGCAAGCTCCAGAGTGAGAGCGGAGTGCGCACCCGACTTAGCGGTGAATTCATCTGCTAATTGTGATCAATTACTTACCTGCTGGCAACCTTAACCGGTATCCCACTCCTCTTACGGTGTGAATTAGCGCTGGTTCATAAATATCAATCTTTTTGCGAAGATAGGAAACATATGTTTCTACAATTCCCATATCCCCTCTAAAGTCATACTGCCAGACATGATCAAGAATTTGAGATTTACTTACCACGCGATCTGCATTGATCATTAAGTAGCGAAGCAGTAAGAATTCTGTTGGGGATAGATCAATTAGATTTCCCGCTCTTTTTACCTCATGTGTTGCCTCATCTAATTCAAGATCGGCAAATCTAATTTTTTCTTCATCTGCTAAAACCTCAGTAACGCCGGTGCGACGAAGTAAAGCTCTAAGGCGAGCAACCAACTCCTCAAGTGAGAATGGTTTGGTTACATAATCATCGCCACCGATTGTTAATCCAGCGATCTTGTCCTCAACTGAATCTTTGGCGGTTAAAAACAGAACACCTACGTTGTGTCCTTCACTTCGCAATTGGCGACAAACCTCAAAGCCATTTTGATCAGGCAACATCACATCAAGAATTAACGCATGTGGTTTGAACTCTTCAGCAATTTGTAGAGCTTGGGAACCAGAGGCTGCAGTTCTAACATCAAAGCCAACAAACTTTAAACTGGTGGCAATTAGTTCGCTAATGCTGTTCTCATCATCTACAACGAGAATTCGCTGCGTACTCTGATTAACTTCTTGGTTACTACTTACTCTTTCTTTAAGAGTTGTCATTTGGCATCACCTCGAGATAGATGATTATCTACTATCCTGAGTATTAACTGAGAATATGGGGTGGTTTAACTAGGTCTTTTCACGCTGCGCAGCATAATTTGAGCAACATCTAAGACCTCAACGGAGCTCTGCTTGGCCACCATTCCATCAGAGACCATAACCCGGCAAAACGGACAGCCCACTGCAACCTCCTGCGCTCCAGTTGCGATCGCCTCATCAACTCGGTTTAGGTTAATTCGCTCACCGATTTTTTCTTCCATCCACATTCGCCCGCCACCTGCGCCGCAACAAAATGATCGCTCTTTATTTCTTGGCATCTCATTAACCTCAACACCAGCAGATTCCAATAACTCCCGTGGTGGTTCATAGATTTGATTGTGTCTGCCTAAGTAACAAGGGTCATGATAGGTAAGTTTCTTCGCATCCTCTTTTGCTGGTGCAATTGGTTTTAACTTTCCTTCTTTAACCAATTGGTTTAACAGTTGTGTGTGGTGAACCATTTGCAATTCAAAACCTTGTTGCTTGTAATCTCGACCAATTGTGGTGAAGCAATGTGGGCAGGTAACAACAACCTTTTTAACACCACGAGTGCCAAAGGTTTCTTGAAGAGTTTCAATATTTTCTCTAGATAATATTTGATATAAAAATTCATTACCACTTCGTCTTGCCGGATCTCCCGAGCAGGTCTCTCTCTTTCCTAAGACACCAAAGGTAACTCCGGACATATACAAAAGCTCAGCCACTGCCTTGGTTGTTTTCTTTGCCCGCTCTTCATAAGCACCTGCGCAACCAACCCAAAATAAATATTCAACATCTTCTGGAATTACTGAATCAATTATCGTAATTGGAAAATCAACCTCTTTAGTCCAAGCATCTCGGTCTACTCGATTAGCACCCCAAGGATTTCCTGCCTTTTCTAAATTACGGAAAGTATTTCCTAACTCAGTTGGAAACTCAGACTCCACCAACACTTGAAACCTTCGCATATTAACAATGTGATCAACATGTTCAATATCAACTGGGCACTCTTCCACACATGCACCACATGTTGTGCAGGACCATAAAACATCTAGCGAGATGGCATTCTCATGAGCATTACCAACAATCTTGGTAGTAGCCGCCGCCTCGGTTCCAACCTTTGCAAGTGCGTGATCTCGCATCGCCATGATTAAAAGCTTGGGAGATAATGGTTTTTCAGTATGCCAAGCCGGACACTGAGATTGGCATCTGCCGCACTCGGTGCAGGTGGACATATCAAGTAGGCCTTTCCAAGATATATCAGCTGCTGTTCCAATTCCAAATACATCATCCTCTTTTGGATCTTCAAAATTAATCTCATGTCCATGGGAGATCATTGCCGGCAATGGGCCGAGCGCATTTAACTTATTTGGATTTCGCTTAAAAAACACATTGAAGAAAGCTAAGAATCTGTGCCAAGCAATTCCCATGGTCAGGTTAATGCCAACCACGATAAACCAACTCATCGAAACTACAATTTTTGAAAAAGCAATAATTTGAATTAAGTTTTCAATCTGAGTAGTTGAATACTTTGCAAAGAATAAAACCGCTGGGTATGAGATTGCGTAATGCCAACTCCAACTATCAACACCAAGTAGCGCACCTTCCAAGCCGCGCAGTGCGATAACACAAAAAACAACTGCCAAAATCGTCGCTTCAACATAGTAAGCCTTTTTATTTCCAGATCCATAAAACCTTGATTTTCTGCCTGGTCTAAAGATCCGGGTTGATTGTCTAATTCCAATTAACGCAACAATTCCAACTCCAGTTGCGGCTGCGATAAGTTCAACAAAAAATTCATAACCAACAAAGTGGCCAATAATGGGAAGTACAAACTCTGGATTAATTAATTGACCATATGCGGTGATTAAAGTTCCAAGCAATGCGCCAAAACCAATCATCACAAACCAATGTGCAAAACCGGTTACTGTGAAGTTGAGCATTTTGGTGTGAGATAAAATCTCCACCACCATATTTTTAAAACGCTTACCCTTATTATTAAAACGTGATGGATCACTTTGACCCTTTGATATTTTTTTAAACAATTCAAAGCTGCGGTAACCAAAAATGCCAACTGCAACTGCAGTAAATAAAAAGGCGATTAGGGCGAGCACGGCTTAAGGGTAGGTCAGAGGAGCGGTTTTAGCGGGCAAAACTTATCCACAACACTTATCCACCGTGTGGAGAATTACAGGGTTGTAATTAGTGCCAGCGGGTGGCAAGGGTAAAACCAATACCCACAAAGCTAAAGCCAACCATCATGTTCCAGGCGCCGATGCCTGGGATTGGATATCTAGTGCCGCTGATGTAGAAAACCACGATCCAGATCAAACCAAGCAGGAAATTTGCCAGCATAACTGGGGCTAGCCACTTTGGGCTTTCAATCTTGTCGTTGGCAGCAACTGCAAGTTCAGCCTCTGGGGCTACCTTCTTGCGCTTGCGGACCTTATCTCGGACCTTTGACTTCGGCATGGTGGCAGATTACTACACAATTGGCCTATGAGCACCACACCCTGCAAAATATTAGTAGTCGATAATTATGACTCCTTTGTTTTCAACCTGGTCCAATACCTGCAGCAATTAGGTGCGCAGTGCACTGTGGTTCGCAATGATGAGATCAAAGTAAGTGAAGCTGATAAATATGACGGGGTATTAATCTCACCAGGGCCTGGCACACCAGAGGCAGCTGGCATAAGTGTTGAATTAGTTAAGTACTGTGCTGAGAAAAAGATTCCACTCCTTGGAGTTTGCTTAGGACATCAAGCAATTGGTGTTGCATATGGGGCAACTGTTTCACGAGCACCTGAGTTGTTGCATGGCAAAACTTCAGTTGTTACTCATTCAAATAAATCTGTCTTAGAAAATATCCCCTCCCCTTTTACAGCAACTCGATATCACTCACTTGCGATTGAGAAAAACACATTACCGGCAGAGCTTGAAATAACTGGCGCAACTGAATCAGGAGTTGTGATGGCGGTGCAACACAAAACATTGCCAATCTGTGGAGTGCAGTTTCATCCAGAATCAGTTCTCACCGAACATGGTTATCAAATGATTGGAAACTGGTTAGAAATTTGTGGTGATAAGGGCGCTCGCGCAAGATCTGAGGGTTTGTCGCCAGTTGTGATTAGAGCTTAATTTTTATTAATTGTTATTGTCACAATACTTCCAATAGTTTTTGTTGCACCAGCCTCGGGTGCTTGTGCCAAGATCTCACCAACTGGCTTTGTTGGATCTGAAGCTGTGATCTCTCTAATTAAAAATCCTGCTTGAGTTAAAACAGTTTTAGCACCAATTTCATTTAAGCCAACCAAAGATGGTACCTGTACATTTCCACTTGCAATCTCTAGCACTACGCCACTGCCAGCGGTAATGGTTGTGCCAGGGATTGGATTAATACTTATTACAACACCAGGTGCTTGATCTGAATCCACGGCAATTGTTTGAGAAATTAACAAGCCTGCTGAAGTTAATCTATATCTTGCCTCTTCAAGAGATAAGCCAATTAAACCAACAGGAACAGTGGTATTTCCAGGCCCGTCAGAAAGGGTCAAGGTAACGCTGCTGCCAGCAACTGCATCTGATGTGGCAAGAGGTAATTGAGATGCAACTCTATTAATTGGAATTTTTGGATCAGGTGCGCGTTCAATATTGATATTAAAGTTCATTAATAATGCCTTTGCCTCATCCTCAGTTAAACCAACCACATTTGGCACCTTCAAAGTTTGTGAACTTGGAGATGTGGCAAAGTAACCAAAGCCAAGCAAAGCAACTAGAGCAACTATTAATCCAACTGTTGTAAACACTCGGCGGCGCGGAATAACTTTTTTAATTCTTGTTGTTACCGGCTCACCCTTTAGTAAATGTTCTAAATCTTCAAGCATTGCCTGCGCATCTTGATATCTATTTGCAGGATCTTTCGCCAGCACAACATCAAGTAGGCGATCTATGTTTACATCTAAGTCAGGAACTAAATTTGAAGCAGGTGTAATTGGTGCTGAAACATGTTGGTAGGCAACTGAGACTGGAGTGTCACCGGTGAAAGGCGGCCGGCCAGTAAGTAACTCATACATAACGCAGCCAAGTGAGTAAAGATCACTTCGACCATCTGCAACCTCACCAGTTGCTTGCTCGGGAGATAAATATTGCGCTGTGCCAACCACATTCCAAGTACTTGTCATTGTTGCACCAATGTCATCTGTGGCACGTGCGATTCCAAAATCCATCACCTTGATATCGCCACTTTCAGTAATCATGATATTTCCTGGCTTTATATCTCGATGCACAATTCCTTTGTTATGTGAATAATCCAAAGCTTGCAAAATTCCTTTGATTATTTCTAATGCTCTGTTTTGTGGAATTTGGGTAGTTTGCATTAATTGTCTAAGAGTTACACCACCAATTAACTCCATCACAATATATGGTGAATCATTTTCTTCACCTGAGTCATAAACTGCAACAATTCCTGGGTGATTTAATCCACCAGCAGCTAATGCTTCTTTCTTAAATCTGGCCACAAATGCTGGATCCTTTGCAAGATCTCGACGCAAAACCTTTATCGCAACCTGTCGATCAAGTCTGGTGTCTAACCCGAGGTAAACATCTGCCATGCCGCCGGTGCCAATCATTTGGCGAACCAGGTAGCGACCATCTGCTAATTGATTTACAGAGCTATTCATTAGCAGCTCCAAATCTTTTAACTGGCTGAGTTATCTCTTGCGAGATTAACTGGCTCCAAATAATTGTGATGTTATCCGGGGCCCCTTTAGCTCTTACTTCAGCAATTAAAGCAGGAACCACCTGATCATTCTCATTTGCTTCAATAATCTTTGAAATTTCATAATCGGATAAAACATTGGTCAAGCCATCACTACACAACAAATATTGATCATCTTTTTTAATCTCANAACTTACTAAAATTGGATCAATCCCAGAGTCACCCATTAACGCCTGAGTAAGTAATGAACGTTGCGGGTGATCAATTACCTCCTCCGGTGTTAAACGCCCCTGATCTAGCAACTCTTGCATAACTGTGTGGTCATAACTTAATTGTTCAAGTTTATTTGCGCGGTAGCGGTAGCAACGTGAATCACCAATATGTAGCAACTCAAGATTTTCTCCTGAAATATTCAAAGCAGTTAATGTGGTGCCCATGCCAGATAAATCCGGATTGCTCTTACTTTTTTCTAAAATCTGATTATCAATTTCATGAGTGATATTTAAAAACAGATCCTCTTTAGATTCACTATCAATATTTTCATCAGCTAATAAAGGTTGTAATTTGAAAAGGGCATTTACTGCAATGGATGAGGCAACCTCACCACCAGCATGACCACCCATGCCATCGGCCACAGCAATTAAATTTGCAGCAGTCAGCGCTGAATCCTCATTGCCATCTCGCACCAAACCAAGATCTGTTTGCGCAAAGGAGTTAAACTGCCATTTCATAGAGCCAATCTCACCACATATTTGATTTGAAAAAGAAGGGGCGCCAGATAATGCTGATCTATGCCCATAGAGGTGGTGCTGGTGAATTTCCGGAAGGGAGTTTGCAGGCTTATTTAGGTGCGATCAAAGCTGGATCAGATGGTTTTGAGTGCGATCTTAGGTTAACCAAAGATAATCAGATAATTTGTTATCACGATCCAACTACCAAGCGATTATCAAAGCTCGATCTAAAGATCGCAAATACCACTTTGTCACAACTAAAAGAGCAGGTTGACCCACTTGGCTTTGTTGAACTACTTGAGTTAGCAATTGCTAACAAAAAAGATTTAGTAATTGAGTTCAAGCACCCGGTGCCAAGTAGAGGGTTAATTGAAAAAAAGACTCACCAACTTCTTAACCAGTATGCAGAGCAAATTAAATCAAGTGGGATAAAGATTTCCTTAATCTCCTTCTCATTTCTTGCCACACTTCGAAACAAAAAAAGCTCACATCAAACTGGATTTTTGATAAACAGAAAATATCTAGCAAGAGTTAGTCCCAGCCAAGTAGTTGCAGCTAATCTTGAAATTATCAAAGCAGACCATAATTTTGTTTTAACTCAGAAAAAGCGGGGCAGGAAGGTAATGGTCTGGACGGTAAATGAACCGGAAGATCTAATACTTTGTAAAAAACTTGGCATCGATGCGGTAATCACCGATTATCCGGCGCGAGCCCGTTTAACACTCGGCTACTCTTAAGCCATGTCAATTAAGTATGCCTACTTAGGACCAGCTGGAACATTTACTGAAGCTGCCCTATTAAAAATCACAAATCAGGGCGATCAATTAATTGCGTATGCAAATGTCACAGCTGCCCTTAATGCGGTCAGAAATGGCGAGTGTGAAAAAGCATTAGTGCCAATTGAAAACTCGATCGAAGGAGTTGTGGCCAGAACTTTAGATGAGTTAGCAATTGGTCAGCCATTGGTAATCACAGCAGAGACCACATTGCCAGTTTCATTTGCCTTAATGACATTACCAAATACAGATGCAAAGCAGATTAAATCAATTGCCACCCATCCACATGCAGAGTCTCAATGTAGAAGTTATATTGCAAAGAATTATCCAAATGCGCAGATCATTGAAACCGCCTCAACTGCGGCGGCGGCAAAAGGTTTAATCAAAGGTGATTACGACGCAGCGATTGCAGCGAGTATTGCAGCGAAAAATTATCAGCTAAAGATTATTGATGAAAATATTGGAGATAACACTGGTGCGGTAACAAGATTTGTTTTAGTGGAAAAGCCTGGCAAAACCCCAGCCGCATCTGGCCGGGATCGCACCTCACTTGCTGTCTTTATTGCAATCGATCATGCTGGTGCTTTGCTTGAAATTTTAAATGAGTTTGCAAAACACCAAGTGAATTTAACTTTTATTCAAAGCCGGCCTACCGGGGTTGAACTTGGCCACTATCACTTCATTATTGATGCCGAGGGGCATATTCAAGATGCGCCGGTAAGTGCTGCGCTGGCTGGGCTAAAACAAATTTGTGAGGATATTCGTTTTCTAGGTTCCTATCCTCAAGCAAAGTAATCGGTAGGCTACTTTCATATGATCGATTTAAAAGCATTACGTGAAAACCCAGCGGCCTTTAAGGACTCTCAAAAGGTGCGCGGGGAGGATCCAGCTATTGTGGATCAATTACTTGCAGCCGATGATGCAAGGCGTGAGGCAATATCTGAGTTTGAATCATTAAGAGCAGAACAAAACACATTATCAAAAGCAGTTGGCGCAGCTAAAGGAGATGAGAAAAACTCATTACTTGAAAATGCCAAACAACTTGCCACAGCGGTAAAAAGTGCTGATGCAAAGCGAGCTGAAGCAGAAGAGACTGCAAACAAGCTTGCACTTTTAATCGCAAATTTAATTGATCCTGCAGCACCAATTGGTGGTGAGGCAGATTTTAAAGTTATTGAAAAAGTTGGCACACCACGTGATTTTAAAGCTGAAGGATTTGAACCAAAAGATCATGTTGAAATCGGCAAGATTATTAAAGCAATTGATACTGAACGTGGCGCGAAGGTGGCTGGTGCTCGTTCTTACTACCTAACAGGTGTTGGTGCATTACTTGAGTTGGCGTTAGTTAATTACGCAATCTCACTAGCGGTTAAAGCCGGATTTATTCCAATGATTCCACCGGTGTTAGTAAAGCCGGCAGCCATGGAGGGAACAGGATTTTTAGGGCAAGCTGCTGAAAATGTTTACCATCTAAAAGAGGATGAACTTTATTTAGTTGGAACATCTGAGGTACCACTTGCGGCCTATCACATGGATGAAATTTTGGAGCAATTACCAATTCGCTATGCCGGTTATTCACCATGCTTTAGAAGAGAGGCTGGTAGTTACGGTAAAGATACTCGCGGAATTATTAGAGTGCACCAATTTGAAAAGGTTGAGATGTTTACTTTCTGCAAACCAGAGGATGCTCAAGCCGAACATGAAAAATTATTAAAATGGGAAAAGGATTTCTTTGATTCACTTGAGATTCCTTATCAAGTAATTGATGTGGCAAGTGGTGATCTTGGTGCAAGCGCGGTTAGAAAATTTGATATTGAAGCATGGATTCCAACACAGCAGGCATATCGTGAAGTAACTAGCACCTCTAATTGCACCCAATTCCAAGCTCGTCGATTAAATATTCGGTATAAAGATGAGAAAGCAACTAAGCCAGTTGCAACATTAAATGGCACATTAGTTGCAGTTCCCCGCACAATCGTTGCTATTTTAGAAAATTATCAACAAAAAGATGGCAGCGTTAAAGTGCCAAAGGCATTAATCCCATTTATTGGGATGGATACCTTGGTTTGCGCGTGAGCGTTTTAAAACCTGTTACTGGTAAACGTCCTAAATTAATTGCAACTGATCTAGATGGCACAATCGTTGCTCACTACGGATTTATCTCTGATCGAACAAAAATAGCTTTTGCTGCAGCTAATGCTGCTGGTATTCATATCTATTTCATCACCGGTCGTCCAATTAGATGGATGAAAGAGATAAAAGATAACTTTAATTTTGGATTAGGAGTTTGTGGAAATGGTGCATTGCTTTATGACTTTATTAATGAAAAAGTATTAGAAGAGTGGTCTTTTTCGATTGAAGCACAACTTGAAACTGTTAAAAGGCTTCGCCAGGTTATTCCACCTGTTTCATTTGCAACTGAAATTGGCGAAGATTTTTTAAGAGAGAAGAAATATGTGCCAAGGTGGGATATTGGCGAAGATAATGTTGGCGTAGATTTAATTGAAGAGGTAATCACCGCACCCGCCTTGAAAATGTTGGCAAGATGTAGTGATGGTGAGTTTTCATCAGATGAGATGTTGGCACTTGCTAGTAAAGCTCTAGAGGGAATTGCCACCGTTACTCATTCAAACTCAACCGATTCATTATTGGAAATTTCTGCAGTGGGTGTAAGCAAAGGTGCAACACTTTCAAGAGTTGCCGGCCGATTAGGTTTGACTGCAGATGATTGTGTGACATTTGGCGATAATCCAAATGATTTTTCAATGCTCTCTTGGGCTTCAAGATCCTGGGCGATGGCAGATGGCCACCCAGATTTAATGAAATATGCAAAGTTTCAAACCGATCCACACCAAGAAGATGGTGTGGCAAAGGTGATTGAGCAGTTACTACAACTTCCCGAATAATCAAGCCGTAAATTTTGGCGCCACCGCGATTGCGGGTAAGTTTGTCCACGGAGGGCTCGCATAGCGGCCGAGTGCACCGGTCTTGAAAACCGGCAAGGGAAACCTTCGTGGGTTCAAATCCCACGCCCTCCGCCAGATTTATTTAGTTTGTGGTTGATTTCATATCCACTCAGCGCACTCTCACCTAGCGCATACCAATTACTGCGAGCAAACTTAGCCCATGGCATTAATCGATTCTGGAAAAGAAAAGACCGGTGTTTTTTCTACCACCCGTGCCAGCATTAAAGAGCGCACTCTAAGAACTGATCGTTGGTGGTTACAACCAGCAATCACAGTCGCAGTTTTAGTTTCATTTATTATTTATGCAACCATCAGAGCTTTTGAAAACAAACATTATTTTGCAGAGCCATTAATCTCACCATTTTATTCACCATGTTTATCAACTGCATGTGTTGAAGGCGCCTCTCACTTTGGTACGCCAATTGGCAACATAACTATTGCCGGTTTGTTAATTTCACCTGCATTATTTATTTTGATCTTTCCATTAGGTTTTAGACTTACCTGTTATTACTACCGCAAGGCGTATTACCGTTCTTTCTGGATGTCACCACCTGCATGCGCAGTTGCAGAGCCACATAAGAAGTACACAGGTGAAACTAGAGCACCACTGATATTGCAAAATGGTCATAGATGGTTTTTCTACGCCGGATTAGTTTTCAACGTATTGCTTACCTATGACGCAGTGATCGCATTTAAAAATGAAGAAGGACAATGGGGCCACATGAGCGTTGGCACCTTGGTGCTCCTGCTAAATGCAACATTGCTTTGGCTTTACTCTGCCTCATGTCACACATGCCGTCACACAATCGGTGGCCGCTTGAAAAACTTCTCAAAGCATCCCGTTAGATATAAAGCTTGGACAGTTGTTTCAAGATTAAATCATTTCCATCCTAATTTTGCTTGGGTATCACTCTTTGGAGTTGCCTTTGCAGATTTCTACGTCCGCCAGGTCGCAAGTGGGGCCATTACCAATTTCTACTTCTTCTAAAGGGTAATCAAAGATGAGCGAGAAAATTCAAATGCAGCGTCACAACTTTGATGTTGTCGTTATTGGCGCAGGTGGTGCTGGATTAAGAGCTGCAGTTGAAGCCCGCAGCGCAGGACTTAGAGTTGCAATTATTTGTAAATCATTATTTGGTAAAGCACATACCGTTATGGCAGAGGGTGGCGTTGCCGCCTCAATGGGAAATGTCAACGAAAAAGATGGTTGGCAGGTTCACTTTCGAGACACAATGCGCGGTGGAAAGTTTCTAAACCATTACCGAATGGCTGAATTACATGCCAAGGAATCACCAGATCGTGTTTGGGAGTTAGAGCTTTGGGGCGCATTGTTTGATAGAACCAAAGAAGGAAAAATCTCACAACGTAACTTTGGTGGCCATGAGTATCCACGCCTTGCGCATGTGGGCGATCGCACCGGCCTTGAATTAATTCGTACCATGCAACAAAAAATCGTTTCTATGCAACAACAGGATAAAAAAGATCATGGTGATGCTGAAAGCTATTTGAAGGTATTCGCTGAGGTAACAGTTACTGAAGTTATTAAAGAAAATGGCAAGGTTGCTGGAGTTTACGGTTACCGCCGTGAGGATGGCGTAGAGGTTTTATTTGAAGCACCAGCAGTTGTGTTAGCAACTGGTGGAGTTGGCAAAACATTTAAAATTACCTCAAACTCTTGGGAAGGCACCGGAGATGGACATGCGCTGGCATTAAAAGCTGGCGGAAATCTTGTTGATATGGAGTTTTTACAATTTCACCCAACTGGAATGGTTTGGCCACCATCTGTTAGAGGAATATTAGTAACAGAATCTGTTCGTGGTGAGGGTGGAGTTTTAACTAATACCAATGGCGAAAGATTTATGTTCAAATACATTCCAGATGTATTTAAAGATAAGTATGCAGATAATGAAGCAGAAGCTGATCGTTGGTATGTAGATCAAGATAATAACCGCCGCCCACCTGAACTCTTGCCTCGAGATGAAGTAGCGCGTGCGATTAACACTGAGGTTAAAGCAGGTCGCGGCTCACCTCATGGTGGTGTTTATCTAGATGTTTCAAAGCGATTAACCGCTGAGGTAATTAAAAAGCGCTTGCCTTCTATGTGGCATCAATTTTATGAATTAGCTGGTGTTGATATTACAAAGGAAGCAATGGAGGTTGGTCCTACCTGTCACTATGTAATGGGTGGTGTTGAGGTAGATCCAGACTCTGCTGCTGCAGTTGGCGTTCCCGGATTATTTGCAGCTGGTGAGGTTGCAGGTGGCATGCATGGTTCAAATAGATTAGGTGGAAACTCACTCTCTGATTTATTAGTTTTTGGAAGAAGAGCAGGCGTTGGCGCAGCAGAGTATGTAAAGCAATCAACTGCGGCAAAGGTTTCAGAAAGTTCAATTAAGGCTGCTACTGAGCGAATTGCAGCGCCATTTAAGCGAACTGGTGGCGAGAATCCATACACCTTGCACCAAGAGCTACAAGAAATTACTCACAACTTAGTTGGAATTATTAGAACTAAATCTGAATTACAAGATGCAATCAATAAGATTGCCGATATTAGAAAACGTATTGAAAATGTATCTGTGGCTGGCGACCGGCTGTTTAACCCAGGATTTCATCTTTCTTTTGACCTAGATAATATGTTGTTGGTTGCAGAGAGCACAGCAAAATCTGCAATCGTTCGGGAAGAATCCCGTGGTGGTCATACCCGTGATGATTTCCCAACAATGGATCCAAAGTGGCGATCACTAAACAATATTGCATCCTTTAATGGCAAAGAGGTTTCAGTTAAACAACAAGCACTACCATTTATGCCAAATGAACTATTTGATCTATTTGATATTCATGAGTTAGAAAAATATATGAGCAAGGATGAATTACCAAAGGGTGCGGGGGCTAAATCATGAGTAAACAAATTAAGTTAAAGATTTGGCGTGGAGATTCAAAGAATGGCGGCTTAACCGATGTTGAGGTTGAGGCAAATGAGGGTGAAGTGGTTCTAGATGTAATTCACCGCGTGCAGGCAACTCAAATGGGCGACCTAGCAGTTAGATGGAATTGCAAAGCTGGAAAGTGCGGCTCTTGTTCAATGGAGATTAATGGCAAGCCAAGACTTGCTTGCATGACACAGGTAGCAAATTTTGAAGAGGGTGAAACTATTACCATCACTCCACTTCGCGCATTCCCAGTAATTAAAGATCTAGTAACCGATGTTTCATTTAATTACCGTAAGGCGATGGAGGTTGAGTCCTTTACTCCGCCGGCAGATTTAAAACCTGGACAAGCACGAATGGCTCAAGTTGATGTTGAACGAAGCCAAGAGTTTAGAAAATGTATTGAGTGCTTCCTATGCCAAGACACCTGCCATGTTATTCGCGATCATGAAGAGAATAAAAAATCATTTGCTGGTCCAAGATTCTTTATTCGTTTAGCAGAGCTTGATATGCACCCATTGGATATCTTGCGAAATCGTAAACAAAAGGCGCAAGATGAGCATGGTTTGGGAATGTGTAACATCACCAAATGCTGCACCGAAGTTTGCCCAGAGCACATCCGAATTACAGATAACNCCATTATTCCTATGAAGGAGCGGGTAGTAGATGTTAAATACGACCCAGTTAGATGGCTTGGCTCAAAAATTCGCAAACGTGAGGGTATTGTTTAGTACGTGAATTTAATTGTCCGCCTAGTTGCAGGTGCACTTGGTTTTTGGGCAGCAACAACTTTAATCTCTGGCGTTAGCGTCAATGGCGGTGCCTGGAGTTACCTATGGGTGGCGCTGATATTTGGATTAATCAATGGCGTACTTGGTTCAATAATTAAGCTTTTAACTCTGCCGGCAATTTTGTTATCACTTGGTTTATTTTCATTTGTAATAAATGCTGCGATGTTGATGCTGACAGCAAGATGGAGTGATTCACTCGATGTAGTTGATTTCTGGTCTGCACTGTGGGCTTCATTAATTATTTCAATAGTTACCACAATTGTTAATCGAGCATTTAAAACAAAAAGCAATTAATTATGAGTGCTAACAACCAAATGCCATGTGATTTCTGTGGCGCACCATATGATCCAGTATCAACTAGATGGCTATGCCCAAACTGTCACATGAAAACTAACTGTTGTGATGGCGCACCATGTGAAATTGTTGAGGTTAAAGAGAGCGCTAAAAGCTAAATTACTTAAGTAGCTTTGCCATATACGCTTCAACCTCATCTGGGTGACGAGGAAGAGCATTACTTAAAATCTTTGCACCAGATTCTGTAACCAAAATATCATCTTCAATTCGCACACCAATTCCGCGATACTCTTCCGGGAACAATGTGTCATCTGGTTGAATATAAAAACCTGGCTCAACAGTTATAAGCATTCCGGCTTCAAGCACTGCTTCGGCATACTGTTCTTTTCTAGCATGCGCGCAATCATGAACATCAATACCTAAATGATGACCAGAGCCACAGACCTGCCATCTTCTGTGTAAGCCGCCCTCTGGTTTTAAAGAGTCCTCAACTGAAATTGGTAATACACCAAGCTCTGCTGCACCCTTTGCAATCTCAACCATGCAGGCATTATGGAAATCTTTAAATTTGGCGCCCGGTTTAACCGCTGCAATTCCAGCTTGTTGGGCCTTATAAACAATCATATAGATCTGGCGTTGAGCCTCGGTGAACTTTCCATTTACTGGAAATGTTCTAGTGATATCTGCGGTGTAGTGAGATTCAACCTCAACACCAGCATCAATCAAAATTAAATCACCAGGTAAAACATCGCCATCATTTTTAATCCAATGCAAAACACAAGCATGAGCGCCAGAGGCAACAATGCTTGGATAACCAAGATCATTTCCTTCAAGACGTGCCCGACCATAAAAAGCAGATTCAATTACTCGCTCACCTCTAGGAACTGAGATGGCAGCTGGGAAAACACGGATCATGTCCGCAAAACCACGAACCGACACATCAATTGCTTTTTGCATTTCATCAATCTCATATTGATCTTTAACAATTCTCATCAATGAGGTGAAGTTTAAAAACTCTTTTTCCTTCTCTTCATTCTCAGCAACTAGCCCGTCTATATGTTTATCTTCACCACGAATAATTAAAGTATCTTTCTTATTTGCCAAAAACTCTTCAATAGATTCAATTTTCTCAGTCTTAAGGCCATACTTAGTTTCAGTCTCTTCTAATGTCATTCGCCGGCCGATCCAAAATTCACCGTGGCGGGCATTCTTATAAAACTCATCACTATCCCGTGGTGATCTTGGGTGAATAAATAACAAAGCGTCATGACCAGATCCATTTGGTTCCATTACAAAGAGTGAATCTGGCACGCAATCTAAGGAAATTATTCCAGTAAACCAGCTGTATGCAGAGTGAGCGCGGAATGGATAATCAGAATCATTGCTGCGAACCTTTAGCGAACCTGATGGGAAAATTAATCTAATACCTGGATACTGCTTAGATAATTTCTCGCGGCGAATTTTTGTAAATGGAATTGATGGATGTGGTTTAACCCCGGTAAGTGGTGATGGAGCCCAACCGATTTTCATAAACTCGGTCATTGCATCTGCAATCGGAATGTCGTGAGTTCTCACTTCTAGCGCCTTTTCATTACTGTTGGAGTTATTGGCTGAATTCATACCAGTAGCCTACTTCGTGGGCATAAATTGGCTACCCCTGCAAAGGGCGATAACCTTTACTCGTTGGAGACGTCGCATAGCCCGGTCTAGTGCGCCTCACTGCTAATGAGGTTAACCCCTAAAGGGTTTCGGAGGTTCAAATCCTCTCGTCTCCGCCAATGTTGTTAAGAGCTTTTAGAAATTGGGGGGAAGTTGCCTACCTATAAAGTTGCAATAGTTGGCGCAGGTCCGGCCGGTTACTTCACCGCGCAAGCCTTTCAAAAAGCACAAAGTGAAAATCTGTTATTTTCAATTGACATGATTGAGCGCTTGCCAACGCCGTGGGGATTAGTCAGAAGTGGCGTAGCACCAGATCATCCAAAGATTAAAACTGTTTCTAAAGTCTTTGAAAAAATTGCAAAAGAGGAACGATTTAGATTATTTGCAAATGTTGAGTTAGGCAAAGATATTTCGCTCAAGGATTTGCGCGAGCAATATGATGCAGTTGTTCTTGCTACGGGAGCTGCCCGGGGACGAAAACTTGGTATTGCTGGTGAGGATTTAACAAACTCTTTATCAGCTGCTGATTTTGTGCCTTGGTATAACTCTCACCCAGATTACGTTCAAACCGAGGTGGATTTATCTTGTGACACAGCTGTTGTAATTGGTGCTGGAAATGTAGCAATGGATGTGGCAAGAATTTTGGCAATTGATCCAGTCGAGCTAGATCCAACAGATGTGGCTGATCATGCTTTGGTTAAGTTAAAAGAAAGCAAGATTAGAACTGTGATCATTTGCGGCCGACGTGGACCTGAGCATGCCGCCTTTACCGCCCCTGAACTTCGTGATTTACCAAAGCTGGAAAACACCGATGTTTATATTGATGAGAAGCAAATTGCAGATGCGATTGAGCGAGTTGAATTACTTGGTGAGGTTGAAAAAGATCTAAAAAATAATATTGAGGCAATGAAACTAATTGCTGAGCATTCGAAAAAAGGTGTTGCTAGAAAGCTTGAGATTAAATTTTTGTCAGCCCCACTACAAATCAAAGGTGATCAAAAAGTTGAAGAGGTAGTTTTTGCAATTAACAAGGTTGAAAATGGCAAAGTAGTACCTACTGGTGAGAAATTCTCTATCAAGGCAGGTTTAGTAATCACTGCAATCGGTTATGACTCTGTGGAGTATTCAGGAGTAAAAATTGAGAATGGCAGAATTGAAAATATTGCTGGCCATGTTGAACACAATGTTTACACAACTGGATGGGCAAAGCGCGGGCCAACTGGAGTAATTGGCACAAATAAGAGTGATTCAAATGATGTTGTGGATTTAATTATTGAAAATCTAAAAGATCCAAAAGAAAGTGAGGGCATCACTGCCCTGCTTAAATCTGGGCATGAGGTTATTGATCAACTTGGCTGGGAAAAAATAAATGCCTCTGAAGTTATTTCAGGTGAAATTGCTGGAAAACCTCGTGTAAAAGAGGTGGATTGGAAGCGGCTAATAAGTTTGGGAAGGTCTTAATAAATCGCTAGACTTCCCATCGCTTTACAACTTTGCGCCCGTAGCTCAACGGATAGAGCATCTGACTACGGATCAGAAGGTTCGGGGTTCGAATCCCTGCGGGCGCACCAATAAGATTGCACAATGAACTCTCAGTTGCAGGTACGCAAGTTAGATTCTCTCTCTGATCAAAATCAAGGTCGAGCTGTATTTGATAAAACTTGGGCGATGGAGTTGGGAACTGAGATCACGCCAAATTTATTGCAAGCAATGGTTCATAGCGGCTCCTACTTATCCGGTGCATTTATTGGCGATAAATGTGTTGGTGCAGCTTTTGCTTTCCCTGCAACTACTGGTGGACTTCACCTTCATTCACATATGACTGCAGTCCTAGATGAGTATCGAGATAAAGGTGTGGGGCATGCATTAAAAGTTGATCAATGGCATTGGGCTAAGAAAAATAATTACAAAGAGATATCTTGGACATTTGACCCTCTTGTAAGCCGTAATGCAAAACTAAATTTAATCAAGTGCGGCGTAGATATTGCTTCCTATCATCCAAACTTTTATGGAGATATGCCAGATGCTTTAAATGCCGGAGATGAATCTGATCGCTTAATGGCTAGTTGGAAAGTTTTTGGTGATAATCCAAAACCAAGAGAGTTAATTACTTCGCCAAAATCAGATGATATTTTGATCGCAATTCCAGAAGATATAGTTGCAATCAGATCTTCTGATCTAGCTGAAAATCTTAGATGGCGACACAAAGTACGAGATCAATTCTTGAAAGCTTTCGATCAAGGAGGCCAAGTAGTTGGCTTTTCGACAAATAATGAATATGTTGTACGGATATGAAGATCCAAGAGATTGAATTAAGAATTATCGAACTACCCCTAGTTCGTCCATTTCGCACCTCATTTGGAACTCAAACCTCACGCCAAGTCTTGATGGTAAAGGTTGTAAATGAAAAGGGTACTGCCGGCTGGGCTGAGTGTGTTGCGATGTCTGAACCTCTTTATTCACCTGAGTACACATACGCATGTATTGATTTAATAAAAAGATTTTTAATTCCTGCATTAAAAAAGGCCGGTGAGTTTAAAGCGGAAGATGTTGCCACAATTTTAAAACCTTACCTGGGCGGACAAATGGCCAAGGCATCCCTTGAGACTGCAATCTTGGATGCGCAATTAAAGGATGGAAAAGTTTCACTTGCCTCATTTTTAGGTGCAACGAAGAGCCGGGTCGAATGCGGAGTATCAGTTGGAATTGCTAACAATTTGGATGCCTTGGCCGAAGAGGTAAAGATTTATGTGGATGAGGGATATCGGAGAATTAAATTAAAGATCGAACCAGGGTGGGATATTCAAGCGGTTAAATTGATTAGAGATATTTATCCAGAGATTCCACTACAGGTAGATGCGAATCAGGCTTACTCAAGATCAGATGGAAAGCACTTAGCTCAACTAGATCAATTTAACTTATTACTAATTGAGCAACCTTTAGATGAACATGACATTTTGGGGCATGCCTTGCTTGCTAAAGAGGTTAAAACTCCAATTTGTTTAGATGAATCAATTATTTCCTTGCAATCAGCACAAGATGCATTGGCGTTAAATGCAACAACTGTAATTAACATTAAACCAGGTCGAGTCGGTGGTTACTTTGAATCAGTAAAGATTCACGATCTTTGTGTTGCAAACAAAATTCCAGTCTGGTGTGGCGGAATGTTAGAAACTGGAATCGGCAGAGCAGCTAATTTGGCGTTAGCAGCATTGCCAGGCTTTACATTGCCAGGAGATACCTCTGCTTCATCTCGTTACTTTAAACAGGATATAACAACACCATTTGTGATGGATGACGGATATATAACAGTGCCGAACAAACCTGGCATTGGCGTTGAACCCGATATGGATTTTCTGGAATCAATTACAACTACTAAAGAGGTTATAAAGTAAATTGAATACTTTAGAAGTTTTAGCAAAACCATTTGTTAAACGACTATTTGTCGCTCGGTTTATTTCTAATTTTGGTAATGGCATGGGGCCTATTGCACTTGCCTTTGGAATTTTAGCTTTACCTAATGGCTCAGCAAATATGTTGGGTTTAGTACTTGGCGTAACCACCATACTCTTCTTGATTATGGCTCCATTTGGTGGGGTAATTGCTGATAAGTATGGGCGCGCAAGAATGGTAGGAATCACTGATATGGCTGCAGGTTTGGCTCTATTTGTTCAGGTTGCCTACTTTGCAACAGGGGATGTTCCTCTTTGGGTTTTATTAGTCACTAATGGATTCTTTGGATTGATGTGGGGAATCTTTTGGCCCGCATTTACTGGCGTAATTCCAGCTGTAGTACCGGAGGCCGGATTGCAAAAGGGAAATGCACTTAATTCATTTGTTGCAAATCTAGGAATTATTCTGGGCGCTGCCGCAGCAGGAATACTGATAGATATTTTTGGAGTGGCATTCACTTTAGCAATTGATGCAGCCAGCTTTTTTATCGCAGGAGTGTTGGTTTTTAGCTTTCGTCACTTAACACCAAGAATTGAACATAGTGAAAATACCGTATTGGATGATTTACGCCATGGCTGGAAAGTATTCATCTCGTTTCGCTGGATTGTAATTATTGTCGGAGCATTTTCATTTATTGTGATGTGTTGGGCGGCTGCCGAAAATGTACTTGGCCCATTAATTGCTCTTGAACACTTCAATGGTCCAAAATCATGGTCTTTTGTGATCAGTGCAGAATCTGCAGGTTTGATTGTCGGTTCATTGATTGCAATTAAGGTTAAGCCAAAGTTTCCAATGCGCTTCTTGATGCTTTCATCTTTCACAATCACTTTCTACATTTGGTCATTAGCAAAACCACAATCACTTTTATTAATTGCCTTTGGAGCCTTTTTATTTGGAATCACCTTAGATTTATGGGGAACGTTGTGGTACACAGCATTACAACGCAAAGTTCCTCGCGAATCTCTCTCCCGAGTTGCATCCTTTGATGCCATGGGTTCAATGATGTTTAAACCAATTGGCCTTGCAATAGCTGCGCCGATGTCTGCATTAGTTGGTATTGAAAACTTCTTACAAATTTTGGCTGCAGTCACAGTAGTTGCGATTGTCTTGCCATTATTAGATCCACAGGTGAGAAACATGAGTTATGAAGATTTCACCAAGAAGTAGGCAAGCTTTTTTGGCACACTAAAACCCGCAAGCAGGTTAGGTAAAGATTCATCTTTATTTCAGTTTTCTCTCAGATAAATCTCAAGTAAACTACCTACTATCTGAATCACTCATAGTGGAATTAATAAATGGAGAGCGATGAAAAGAAGCTTTTATAAGTACCTGGCTGGTTTTGTGATTGGCGTTGTTTCAGTTGGTGGTTACGCAGTAGCTAATACCAACAATGTTCCAATTGTTAAGGCCTGTATTGATAATAAAACTAAGGCACTCTATGCCTCATCCAATGGAAGCTGCGCTAAAGGGCGAAGTGCCATTGATATTGGCGCAACCGGAGCTAATGTTAAAAGTATTGCTCAATTAGTTTCTCCATCAGTTGTCTCCATTGAGGTTACATCAACCTCGGGAAATGGCACCGGCTCTGGTTCGATTTATAAAAGTAATCAATCTCTTTCATACATCATTACCAACAACCATGTAATTGAAAGCGCTGCAACCAGCGGAACCATCGAAGTGGAACTAAATAATGGCGATGTTCTTCCAGCAACAATTGTTGGCCGAAATTCAGATTATGACTTAGCGGTTATCTCAATTAAAAAAGGAAATCTTCCTGAAATTCCACGAGGTAACTCATCTTCAGTTTCAATCGGAGATCCAGTAATTGCATTTGGTTCCCCTCTTGGTTTATCTGGCACAGTTACTAGCGGAATTATTTCTGCGTTAAATCGTCCAGTAACAACTGGTTCAACGAGTGCTGAAAGTTATATGGATGCAATCCAAACTGATGCAGCAATTAATCCAGGAAACTCCGGTGGCCCACTTGTTGATTCCCAAGGAAGAGCAATTGGCGTTAACTCAGCAATTGCAACCACTGGCTCTTCAATTGGCACGCCAGGAAATATTGGACTTGGATTTTCAATTCCATTTAACCAAGCAATTCGAATTGCCGATGAATTAATCGCTACTGGAAAATCCACAAAACCATTCTTAGGGGTTACATTTGATTCTGCATACACCGGAAATGGTGCACGAATTTTGAGTTTAACCCCAGGTGCTGCAGCAGAACGGGCTGGATTAACAGTTGGTTCTATTGTTAAAAGTATTGATGGATTTAAAGTAAATAGTGCAGTCACTGCGATTGTAAGAATTAGAAGCCATGCACCAGGTGATCAAATCATCATGGTGGTGGAATCTGCTGCTGGATCATCAAAAACCTTTAATATCACCTTAGGTTCAGCTCCAGCACTTCCGTAAGTTCTATACTCTCCTTGGAAGAATTTCTAAGGAGAGTCTTATTAAATCAGCAGAAAAAGTAGTTGGTTTAGAGATTCTCTCTGCTCTTTCGGGTTTACTGATTGCAGCCCAATCGAAAATCAACGGCGAATTATCTTTCAAAATGGGTGATTCACTAGAGGCTGCATTTGTATCTTTTTCAACTGGATTACTCTTTATAACTCTAATTTCTTTAACTCAACCAAAACTTAGAGCTGCATTTAAAGAAATCTTCAAAGCGGTTAAAGAAGGGCAAATGCGCCCTTGGACTTTAGTTGCTGGAGCATTGGGAGCATCATTTGTTGCAATGCAAACTTATGTGGTACCAATTGCAGGAGTAGCTCTTTTTACAGTTGCATCCTTAGCTGGCCAAACAGCAATTTCACTCTGGGTCGACCAGCTTGGATTATCTGGTGGGGCAAAGTCAGTGATTACAAAACGACGAGTCATCGCAGCACTTATAACAGTCTTTGCAGTTTTAGTTTCAACCTGGGATCGATTATCTATGAGCAATTTTTCAGTATTAGCAATTGGATTGGCGCTATTTGCCGGCACTTGGGTCGGTTTTCAGCGAGCATTAAATGGAAAAATTAATTCATTCTCAAAACGAGCATTTGCAACCGCACAATTAAATTTTATAACTGGAACATTCTTTTTATTCTCACTTTTATTACTAAGATCAGTATTTACCGATCATTCAATAAGTAATTTCACTACCGCTCCTTGGTGGATGTTTTTAGGCGGATCAATAGGTGTTCTTTATATTGCTCTTTCCTCCCATGTCGTGCAGCACTTAGGAGTATTAGAGTTCACTTTGTTTAGCGTGGGTGGAATGCTAATTGGCTCACTTTTAATTGATCTTATTTTCCCAACACCGGGAACGGTTATTTCACCTTACTTGCTAATTGGAATTGCACTCACCTATTTAGGTGTGATTGCAAATGGTCAATCTCGTTTTTCCCGTAAGTAATTTACCAAAGCGGAAAGCAAAGATGCGGTGATAAAGAAAGCTGCTAAAGCGTAAGAAATATCTTTAACCCAAGGAATTGATCCTGAGTAAAAGCCAGCTAAAGTGATTCCAACTCCCCATAGAAAAGCACCAAGTGCGTTTGCAGATAAGAACTTGTAGTAATTCATCTTTACCGTTCCAGCAATTGGCGGGACAAATGTTCTAACCCATGGGATGTATCTGGCTATCACCACCGACCACCAGCCATACCTTTCATAAAATCTTTCAGATCTAGCCAACATCCGCTGCATTCTGGGTGATTTATGCTTTTCTAAGTAAGGCCGGCCAACCTTTCGGCCAATCACATAGCCAACCTGATCGCCAACAAATGCTGCAAGAAATACTGCCAGAACTAGAAAAGCAATATTTATATCATCCCTGGCTGCTGCTACTAATCCTGCGCTAAATAAAAGTGAATCACCTGGTAGAAAGAATCCAAGCAATAAACCAGTTTCAACAAAGATTATTCCTGCAATTACTACATAAAACAGAAATGGAGCAACTGGAGATAGTTGCTCATCAAATGAGGCGGCGTAAGTGAGCATTAACTTACGAGGATTTTTTTACTGCAGCAGCAACTTTTTGTACTACATTTAAATCAAATACGCTCGGCACAATAAAATTAGCATTTAGCTGCTCCTCCGCAACGCAAGAAGCAATTGCCTCTGCTGCAAGCACCAACATTGAATCGGTAATTTTGGTAATTCCAGCATCTAATAAACCTCTAAAGATTCCAGGAAATGCCAAGACATTATTGATTTGATTTGGCTGATCACTTCGACCAGTTGCAACTACTGCCGCATGTTTACGGGCTAGTGCTGGATCAATCTCTGGATCTGGATTTGCAAGTGCAAAAACGATTGCACCCTTGGCCATTGATTTAATATCTGCCTCATTTAAAACATTAGGAGCGCTAACTCCGATAAAGACATCAGCATCCTTCATCGCCTCATGAATATCGCCACGGAAAGAACCCGGTGAGCAGTTTGTGACAAACCATTTCCGCATTGGATCAGCTTCACCCTTGTCCTCAAAAACCAATCCATCTTTATCAAAACCAATTATGTTTTTAGCACCCTTTGCAACTAACAATCTTGCAACCGCAGTACCTGCGGCTCCAACACCACTTAAAACAATTTTGCTTGATTTCAAATCTTTTTTAACAAGCTTTAATGCATTGGTTAGTGCTGCCAAAACCACAATTGCAGTTCCATGTTGATCATCATGGAAAACTGGAATATCTAATAACTCTCTCAACCTAGCCTCAATTTCAAAACAGCGTGGAGCTGAGATATCTTCCAGATTAATTCCGCCATAAACTGGCGCAATAATTTGAACAGTTCTAACAATCTCATCAACATCTTGGGTATCAAGACAAACTGGCCACGCATCAACATCGGCAAACCTCTTGAATAAGGCTGCTTTCCCCTCCATAACTGGAAGTGCAGCTCCTGGACCAATATTTCCAAGTCCTAATACTGCAGAGCCATCGGTAACAACTGCCACAGTATTTCGCTTAATTGTTAATCTTCTTAAATCTGATGGGTCCTTGGCAATTGCTTGGGAAATTCTGGCAACTCCTGGTGTGTAGGCACGGGATAGATCATCTCTAGTTTTTAATGGAACTTTAGATGCAATTTCAATCTTGCCACCTAAGTGAAGTAAGAATGTGCGATCTGAAACCTTACGAACATTTAAAACTGGGTTCTGGGATAAAGTTGCTGTGATTGCTTCAGCGTGATCGGCATCAATTGCGTCACAGGTAACATCAATAACTACTCGATCTAAATAAATAATGCAGGTGAAATTAACAAACCGGCAATAGTTATGTTGCCAATTGGCGTACCAAAGTGAGAGGCGCCTTCAACACATGCAGTTGAT
>KB900543.1 GCA_000378905.1 actinobacterium SCGC AAA028-A23 | reverse complement strand
AGGTTGATAGATTAAAAGAGGATGAGGCTGCAAAGTTTATGGACAAATCATGAGCATGCGAATAATTGCAGGTCTGGGTAAGGGAAGAAAATTGTTTTCACCTCCATCGATTACACGACCAACCTCTGATCGCGCTCGCGAAGGTTTATTCTCTTCATTAAGTTCTACCTTTGGTAGTTTGGATGGTTTACATTTCTTGGATTTATTTGCTGGATCTGGAGCGGTTGGCGTTGAAGCTTTATCTAGGGGTGCAGGTCTTGTAGAAGCAGTTGAAAGTAATCCGGTGAGTGCCAAAGTTTGCGAAGATAACTTTTCTCTTTTAACTGGGTCTGAAGCAGTTGGCCAATTTAGGGTTCATAACAAAACTGTTTTTGAATATCTAAACCATTTGGCCACTGGCTCCTTTGAAATTATTTATATAGATCCACCATATGAAGTAGAAAACACTGAGGTTGAGAAAATACTTAAGAAGATTTTTAATTTAAATCTACTAAATAAGTTTGGTGTGATTGCAATTGAGCGAGATGCTAAGGGTAAAACCTTTAGCTGGCCCGAAGGATTTTCTGAGTTAAAGGTACGCTCATATGGTGCTGGTGCCATTCATTATGGAGTGCTCACTGAGCGCAATCTCTGATCAGAAATGGCTAACTCAGCAATAAGTTGCTAGCGTTTTACTCATGAGAAGAGTTGTTTGTCCTGGGTCATTTGATCCGATCACAAATGGGCATTTAGATATTATTGCTAGGGCATGTTCATTATTTGATGAGGTAGTTATTGCTGTTCTCGTTAACCAAACAAAGAGTTCATTATTTACAGTTGAAGAACGTATTGAGATGATTAAAGAGGTAACCACTAGATATACCAATGTAAAGGTGGATTCCTGGTCTGGGCTGCTAGTTGATTACTGCCGGACTAATAAAATCCCGACAATTGTTAAAGGTCTAAGGGCGGTAAGTGATTTTGATTATGAACTGCAAATGAGTCAGGTGAACCTGCAACTTCAAGGCGTAGAGACCCTATTTATGTCGACTGCACCTTCACACTCATTCCTTTCTTCATCATTAGTTAAAGAGATTGCAAGTTATGGCGGCGATGTTTCAGCGTATATGCCATCGGCAATCGTTGATAAGTTAAAATCTAGAGTCGGCCGGAAGGAATAAAGATGGATGTAGTGGAGAATTTAGAAGCAGCAATTGCTGCTGTTGAAGAGGCGAGATCTGTTCCGCTTTCTGCATCTTGTGTCATTAATAGAGGCGAGATGTTGCAACTACTTGATCAAGTAAAAGTCTCTTTCCCTAATGATCTGGCTAAGGCGATCTCAATATTGCGCGAGAAAGAAGATATTTTAGAAAATGCCCATAAGCAGGCCGATGGGATCATTGCCCAAGCTCGCGATGAGGTTGCGCGTCTAGTTGAACAAACTACTATCGTTTCAAATGCACGAAAAGAAGCAACTCGAATTTTGGCTGAGGCAAATCTTGAAGGCAAAAAGAACCGAGAAGAGATTGATGAATACATCGATTCCAGACTTGCAACCCTTGAAGTTATTTTGAATAAAACTTTGGATGTGATTAGTAAAGGTAGAGATCAGTTAGGCGGAGTAGAAACCAAGCACGCCCTTTCTGACTTAAATAAGTAGTCTCATGGCTAGATCAATTTTTATCTTTAATACCCATGATTTGCCGCATCGTGCTGGGGAAATGCGGGAGTATCAATTAGATTTAAAAATCACCGAACCAGTGGGAGTTGATCTTCTGGCGGTGAAGCCAGGTGAAGTAATTGAGGTTGATCTTAGAGTGCAATCTGTCGATGAAGGAGTGCTGGCTACAGCTCGAGTAATGGCTACGGCGACAGGTGAGTGCACAAGATGTTTGAAGCCAATCTCATGGCCAATTGATGAGAATTTCACAGAGCTTTATTACTATGAAATTTCAACCAATAAATCTGCAAATAAACGTGGATCAAAATCAAGTAAGGCAGATGATATTGATTTGGAAGAGGATGATTTAAGTTTCATGGTTGGAGATGAGATAGATCTTGAGCCTGCAATTAGAGATGCAGTAATTTTAAATCTTGCAGTTAATCCACTTTGTACGGAAGATTGTCCTGGCTTAGAGGAAAAGCAGGGGGAGAATTGGAGCTATCTGCCAGAGGTTGAGTCTGAAACTCCAGCGGATCAGAGATGGGCTGCTCTGAAGGATTTCCCGCTCAAAAACTAATCGTTTTTACAAGTTCCAACTTTTCGTAGATAATTCTCACCTTACGCAGAAAGCACATATAAGGAGTAAAGATCATGCCAGTTCCAAAGCGAAAAATGTCGCGAGCACGTACTCGCTCTCGCCGAAGCATGTGGAAAACAACTCCTGCTCACTTAGCAACATGTGAACAATGCCAATCACCAAAATTGCAACACACTGCATGTCCAACCTGCGGTACTTATAACCGTCGTCAGGTTCTAGAGGTTTAATCTGTACTCTGACCTAACCGAGCAACTCGGAATATCGGTTAAGGAAGAGTTGCTTGAACTTGCTTTAACTCATCGCTCGTTCTCATACGAAGCTGGTGGAATTCCAACAAATGAGCGTTTAGAGTTTTTAGGCGATTCTGTTTTGGGGTTAATTGTTACAGAGGAGCTTTATAAGAAATTTCCAGATTTAGATGAGAGTCGATTAAGTCCACTTCGATCAGGTGTAGTCAATATGAAAGCCTTGGCACAAATTGCCAGAGAAATAAAATTGGGTTCTTATTTGCGAATTGGTAAAGGCGAAGAATCAACTAATGGTCGAGATAAGAATTCAATTCTTGCAGATTCTCTTGAGGCACTAGTTGGAGCAATTTATCTCCAACACGGTTATGAAAAAACTGCAGAAATTATTTTGAATTGGATGAAACCTTCGTTGGATTCAGTTTTAACTTTAGGGGCCGCCTTGGATGCAAAGACTGCGTTACAAGAGCTGGCAGCAAGTATGAATTTGGCATCGCCTGAGTATGAGATCAGTGAATCAGGTCCAGATCATGATAAAAGTTTTATCGCTACCGCATTAGTTGGTAGTGAGCGATTTCCCACCGGTCAAGGAAAGAGTAAGCGCGAAGCAGAACAATCTGCTGCAAAACTTGCCCATGAACATTTGAGCAGTAGATTAAATAAGAAGTAATAATCTGAGAATTAATGCCAGAGTTACCTGAGGTTGAAACTGTTAGGCGCGGCCTTGAGCAGTATGTTGTAGGAAAAAAAGTGGTTAGTGCTGAAAGTTTTCACCAGCGGACAATAAAACCAAGCTCACTTGGGCGCTTAGAGATGGTGACAGGATCAAAGATCTTGGCAGTTAAGCGGCGGGGTAAGTTTCTTTGGTTTGAATTAGATAGAGATTTTGTCCTTGTGGCGCACCTGGGGATGAGTGGCCAATTATTAGTCCAACAATCCAACGCATTCGATCAGAGTCATTTGCGGGCCAGATTAAGGTTAGGCGGAAAGCTAAATCGAACCAGCAAAGATGAGATTAGATTTATTGATCAAAGAACCTTTGGTTGGCTTTCAGTTGAGGAGTCATCCGAAGGAATCCCTACCAGCGTAAGACACATTGCATTTGATCCATTTGAAGATAATTTTGATTTAAAAAGTGTTGTCAGCAAAATTCGGCAAAAACGTTGCTCAATTAAGAGCGCAATATTAAATCAAGAAGTTTTAAGTGGAATTGGAAATATTTATGCAGATGAGGCGCTATGGCGATCTAAAATCCATCCTGAGATCATCTGCGAAGATTTATCAGAGGTTGAGGTCAAGAAAGTTATATCCTCAGCCAAATCTGTTATGAAATTAGCCATTAAATCTGGTGGAACATCATTTGATGAGCAGTATAAAAATGTAAATGGCGAAAGCGGATATTTTTCTAGGTCTTTACAGGTATATGGCCAACAGGGCCAGCCATGTTCAAGATGTGGCAGTGCTATCCACAGGATCGCCTTTGCAAATCGATCTTCTCACTTTTGCCCGCGTTGCCAACGGTAGGTAGCGATGTTTTTTGGTGGTTTTTAGATAGGTTTGCGCCTATGAGGGCGAAGCCATGTATCTAAAAAGTATGAACCTTAAGGGGTTCAAATCTTTCGCCTCCTCCACCACCTTAAATTTTGAGCAGGGTATTACCTGCGTGGTTGGCCCAAATGGATCTGGAAAATCAAATGTTGTTGATGCCCTCTCCTGGGTAATGGGTGAACAGGGAGCTAAATCCTTACGCNGTGGAAAGATGGAAGATGTAATTTTCGCCGGTACTTCAGGTCGAGCACCACTTGGTCGTGCTGAGGTTTCAGTAACTATTGATAATGCAGATGGTGTTCTACCAATCGATTTTTCTGAGGTAACAATCACTCGTGTCTTATTCCGAAATGGTTCATCTGAATATTTGTTAAATGGTGAAACAACTAGGTTGTTAGATATTCAAGAGTTGTTAAGTGATAGCGGTATTGGTAGAGAGATGCATGTAATTGTTGGACAAGGCCAACTAGATGCAATTTTGCTAGCAAATCCAGAGGAGCGCCGGGCCTTTATTGAAGAGGCTGCAGGAGTTTTAAAGCACCGTAAACGAAAAGAAAAGGCGCTGCGTAAATTAGATTCCATGCAAACAAATCTTGCTCGTATTCAAGATTTAACTGTTGAACTTCGTCGCCAATTAAGGCCGCTTGGCAAGCAAGCAGAGGTTGCAAAGAAAGCTTCGGTAATTCAATCTGATGTGCGAGATTCCCGACTTCGATTACTAGCCGATGATTTAACTCGAATGAGATCTGAGATGGAAGTTGAAGTTGCAGATGAGAATGTATTGCGCGGGCGCAAGGAAGAAGTAGAACTTGAACTAAATACCGCAAGGGCGCGTGAAGTTGAACTTGATGCTATTGCTGCAAGTGAGAATCCACAATTAATCTCAGCTCAAGAAAATTTCTATAGACTCACCGCTCAGCGAGAACAAATTAGAGGTATTCAAAATCTAGCTTCAGAGCGCGCCAGGTTTTTAGCTGAAGAGGCTGAAGAGGCTAAAGCTGTTGGGCGCGATCCAAAAGCATTAGAGGATGAGGCAGTACTTCTGCGGCAAGAAGAGTCAGAGTTAAGTTCGCAGGTTAGATCTTCACAAGAACAGTTGCAGATTGATTCAAATTCTCTTAAGACAATTGAAGAACAGTTAGCACTTGAAGAAAATCGTGTCTCGGCTTCGTTACGTGCTATTGCTGATCAACGCGAGGGCACAGCAAGACAAGAGGGCCATATCAATGGACTTCGCTCAAGAATTGATGCAACATCAGGTGAAATAAATAGATTATCAAATGCAAAGGAGTCTGCTGAGAATCGATTGAAGGGTTATAGAGAATCTTTTGCTTTAATAGAAACTCAAATTTCATCACTTGCTTCATCTGAACCTGGATTAGATGGCGAGTTCAATCGTTTAAAGATTGACCTAAAGGCTGCTGAAGGTGATTTAAAGGTTTTAAGTGAGAAGTTACAATCAACTGAAAAATTAAGAGCTGGTTCATTGGGCAGATTAACTGCTTTCAAGGAGATTACCGATCTAGTAGCACAATCAAATAATCCTGATTTAATTGAAAAGATATCTATTTTGACCTCAAATTGTGAGGCAGAGGTTTCAAAGGTTTCAGCTGATTGTGATCGAATAAAATTTGAATTAAGCACATCCCAAGAACGATTTAACTCTGTTAATCGTGAATACGAGTTGGTTCTGGCGCGTTTGAATGATTCTGATGCAGCTATGACTGGATTTGCTGAGCAGCTAACAATTGCAGGTCAAAATGTTAAAAACACTGGTGAGGAGTTGGATCGAGTAATCACTTCACTTGATGCCGCAGTTGAACAACGCACATTTGATGAACGAGATCTTGCAGCAGCTATCGCGCAATTTGAATCACATCAGACTCCGATGGAGCCAGATCTAACAAAGCTAGAAGATCTTAGATCTCAAGTTTCTGGAGCTAGGTCAAAAGAGGTTGAAGCAAGATTAAGCCTTCGAACAATTGAAGAACGTAAAGATGCTATATCTCAACGTGCAATGGCACTTGAGAACCAAGCAAATGCAGAGCGTGAAGCTGCCTCGAAATCTATTTCACGTCGCGAAAATCGTGCGCAAGCTGCGATCACAGCGCAGGAAATTGCCGACACAGCCTATGAAGCATTGATCCAAATCGAATCCTCTATTTCTAAGGCAGGAGCAGAACGCGAGCGTTTAGAAGGTTCTAGATCTGATCGAGAAGGTGAAATTCTTAGTTTAAGAACTATTGGCCGCGAGCTGGCGATTGAATTAGAGCGATTAACCTCAAGTGTTCACAGAGATGAAATCGCAAGAGCCGAACAAAGGTTGAGAATTGAGCAACTTGAAAATAAAGCGGTTGAGGAGTTGGGCGTTGATGTTGCAACTTTGCTAAATGAGTACGGTCCAGCAAATGATGTTCCAACATTTTATGAAAATGAGCAAGGTGAATTTGTTCCGGGGGATTTGATCCCATATCGTCGCGATCAACAGGAAAAGCGGTTAGCACAAGCTGAGAGGTCTCTTACACTTCTTGGAAAAATTAATCCGCTTGCTCTTGAAGAGTACACATCACTTGAAGAGCGATTGCGCTATTTGGCTGAACAATTAGAGGACCTTAAGAAAACTAAAAAGGATCTATTGGATATCATCAAAGAAGTTGATGACAGAGTTCAACAGATATTTACCGAAGCTTATGAGGATACTGCTCGAGAGTTTGAGCAAGTATTTGCTCGGCTATTCCCAGGTGGAGATGGCAGATTAATTCTTACCAACCCATCAGATATGTTGACTTCTGGAGTTGATGTTGAAGCAAGGCCGCCAGGAAAAAGAGTTAAACGCTTGTCACTGCTTTCAGGAGGTGAGCGATCATTGGTTGCAGTCGCCCTGTTGATTGCCATATTTAAAGCAAGACCTTCACCGTTTTATGTAATGGATGAGGTTGAGGCTGCATTAGATGATACAAACTTAGGAAGATTACTTGGTGTCTTCGAAGAGCTACGCGAAAAATCACAATTAATCATTATTACTCACCAAAAGAGAACTATGGAAATTGCTGATGCGTTATATGGCGTTACCATGAGAGGCGATGGCGTCAGTGAAGTTATTTCTCAACGTATTCGCGAAGTAGATGCAGTTTCTTAAGATATAAATGAGTTTGTTTAAGCGTTTATTTAATGCAATAAAATCTGGTTCAGTTTCAGATAACGAATGGGAAGAGATTCGAGTCAGCCTAATTGAATCTGATCTTGGAGTTAAGTTAACTGATGAATTGATCAATATGGCTAAAACCACCAAGCCTGCAGATGCTAAAGAGGCAATAATGGCTGAGGTTAAAAAATGGCTTAGCAAAGATGATCGAACCATCAAATTCACACCAGGACGAACAAATACAATTTTGGTCGTTGGTGTAAATGGGACTGGAAAAACTACCTCAACAGCTAAGTTGGCATTCCATCTTAAGAGTGAAAAGAAAACTATCTTATTGGCTGCAGCAGATACTTTTCGTGCTGCTGCGGTGGAACAGCTTCAAACTTGGGCAGATCGAATCGGTGTTGAGGTGGTCCATGGTGAAAGTAACGCAGATCCAGCATCTGTAGCATTTTCTGCAATTACAAAGGCAAAGGAGGATCAGATTGATTATCTGGTTGTCGATACCGCCGGTCGCCTACACACTAAAGAAAATTTAATGCAGGAGTTAGGCAAAGTACTTCGAGTTATTGAGAAGTTATCGCCTGTTGATGAAGTTTTGTTGGTGATAGATGCGACCACGGGACAAAATGGAATGAATCAGGCCCGAGTATTTATAGAAGCAGTTGGAGTCACTGGTTTGATAATTACAAAATTAGATGGAAGTGCCAAGGGTGGAGTCGGAATGGCGGTTGAAAAGGAGTTTGGTTTACCAATCAAATACATGGGCTCTGGAGAGCAGATTTCAGATTTGGCACCCTTTGATGCTGAGCGCTTTATTGAAGGCCTGTTGGAGTAAGTAACATACTTTTAACAATTGGGGCAGTTCTGTCACCCAATAGAAACTTGAAAAGCCCCCTGATTTAACTCAAGCAATAGATAGTTTTCCTATCTCAAAGGCGAGGTTTCCCAATTTTTTCAATTCTGCGAGCAGCAGATACTGACTACTGGAGAACATATGACAGAAATAGTTTTAAACACTGGCGATACCGCGTGGGTATTAGCTAGTACAGCATTAGTACTTTTAATGACACCAGGTTTAGCACTTTTTTACGGCGGAATGGTTCGCGCTAAGAGTGTTTTGAACATGATGTTAATGTCGATGGTAACTATCGGAATAGTAAGTGTGCTCTGGGTTATCTATGGCTTCAAACTAGCTTTCGGATATGAAGCAAACTCACAATGGTATGGCGAGTTTTCATTATCTGGATTAGGAAGTGCAGTAAATGAGTTAACTAATAATGGCGGAGATTACCCAATTCCACTATTAGCATTTGCAGCTTTTCAATTGATGTTTGCCATTATTACTCCTGCATTGATATCAGGTGCGATTGCTGATCGAACCAAGTTCACTGCATGGGCAGTTTTTGTAACAATCTGGGTGACAGTGGTTTATTTCCCAGTAGCACACTGGGTTTTTGCCTTTGGTAACAAGGTTGGCGATACCGTAACTGGAGCAGGCTTCTTAGCAGCAAGAGGCGTGCAAGATTTTGCGGGCGGAACTGCAGTTCACATTAATGCTGGCGCAGCTGGTTTAGCTATGGCAATTATTTTAGGTCGCAGAGTTGGTTGGCGCCGAGAATCTATGCGCCCACACTCTTTACCATTAGTTTTAATTGGTGCTGGTTTACTCTGGTTTGGTTGGTTTGGCTTTAATGCTGGCTCAGCCCTGGGTGCCAATGGCACAGCAGCGTTAGCACTTCTTAATACCCAAGTTGCAACCGCAGCAGCTGCGCTAGGTTGGTTACTAGTTGAGAAGATTCGTGATGGGCATCCAACCTCATTAGGTGTGGCATCTGGAGCAGTGGCGGGATTAGTTGCAATTACACCAGCATGTGCATTTGTAGCACCATGGGCAGCAGTGATGATTGGTTTAATTGCTGGAATTTTATGCGCACTGGCGGTTGGCTTAAAGTATCTATTTAACTTTGATGACTCCTTAGATGTAGTGGGTGTTCACTTAGTTGGTGGATTATGGGGCTGTTTATCACTTGGCTTCTTTGGTAGCTCTGCGATTAATAGTCTTGGCTTAGATGGACTCTTCTATGGTGGTGGCGCTACTTTGCTTGGCAAACAAGCATTTGGAGCCTTCTTTGTTTTGGCCTATTCATTTATCGTTACATTAATAATTGGATTCGCCATTGATAAGACCATGGGACTTCGCGTTAAGGAAGAGGCAGAGGTTTCAGGTATTGATTACGATCAACATGCTGAAACTGGTTATGAATTAACCACTAGTTCAAGAGGGGGATTTAGTTCATGAAATTAATCACCGCAATAATCAAGCCGCAAAAACTAGATGCAGTAAAAGAAGCTTTAGTCAGTGCTGGAATTACCGGTATGACAGTTTCAGAGGCTAAAGGCTTTGGCCGACAACTTGGGCTGACAGAAGTTTATCGAGGGGCTGCATACAAAGTAGATCTAATTCCAAAGATTAGATTAGAGGTTGTGGTTAGCTCCAAGATTGCTGACAAGGCAATTAAAGTAATTGCAGATGCAGCCAGAACTGGAAGCATTGGCGATGGAAAAGTTTGGTCAACCTCAGTGGATTCGGTAATTCGCGTCCGAACAGGTGAGAGTGGTGAGGAAGCCATCTAATTAAAATGTAAGATGCCACCATGTTTGAAGCGTTAGGCCAGAGGTTCACATCAATATTCTCTGGCCTGCGTGGAAAAGTCTCGCAGGCTAGATTAGATCAATTCTCTGAAGAGATTAAGACCGCACTGATCGAATCAGATGTTGCGCTAGAAGTTGCCAATAGATTTTCAGCACAACTAGCAGAAAAATTCAATCAAAATTCAGATGAGATCAACATAAGCATCAACCCTGCTCAAAAAATATATGAATTAGTTAACTCCCAATTAGTTCAGACCCTGGGTGGTGCAACCCGGCGATTAAAATATGCAAAAAATCCACCAACAGTTATTTTGCTTACTGGATTACAAGGAGCTGGTAAAACAACTCTTGCTGGAAAGTTGGCAAAGTATCTGAAAAATGATGGTAATACTCCGCTACTTGTGGCAGCCGATCTGCAAAGACCAAATGCGGTCAATCAACTAAAGGTTGTCGGTGAATCAGCTGGAATTGCTGTATTTGCACCAGAGGTTGGTAATGGTGCTGGTGATCCAGTTGCTGTGGCAAAAGCAGGAATCAAATATGCAGTAGATAAAGTACATAACTTTGTCATCGTAGATACAGCAGGCCGAACCGGTATTGATGATCTGCTAATGAAGCAAATCATTGATGTGCGTGATGCAATCACTCCGGATGAAATATTTTTTGTTGTCGATGCAATGACTGGTCAGGATGCAGCTAAAACTGCTAAGGCATTTTCGGATGGTGTCGGCTTTGACGCTGTGGTGTTAACTAAATTAGATGGTGATGCCAGGGGTGGAGCTGCTCTATCAATTGTAGAGATGACTGGTAAGCCAATAATTTTTGCTTCAACTGGGGAGAAGATCTCTGACTTTACGCTCTTTCATCCAGACCGAATGGCTTCAAGAATATTAGGTAAGGGTGATATCGCATCCCTTGCAGAGCAAGCAAAATCAGCAATACCTGAACAGGCTGCTCAGAAGTTGGAAGAGAAGTTTGCAAAAGGTGAGGATTTCACATTTGAGGATTTCCTATCGCAACTTGAGGCAATGAAAAATATGGGCAGTATGAGTAAATTGATGGGACTTCTTCCTGGTACTGCTGGAATGAAAAAACAGATTGAAAATTTTGATGAATCAGAGTTGGTGCGAACTCGGGCGATCATTGAATCAATGACACCATTGGAGCGAAATAATCCAAAAGTATTAAACGGTTCAAGAAGGGCAAGAATTGCACGTGGAAGTGGACGAGCTGTCTCTGAAATTAATGCACTGGTAGATCGGTTTGGTCAGGCCCAGAAAATGATGAAGCAGATGCGCGGCGGCAGTATGCCTATGCCAATGGCTGGATTAGGTAGCCCCCCAAAGATTGCGCAAAGCAATGTTAAGAGTAAGAAGAAATCCCGCTCTGGAAACCCGGCTAAACGGGCGATAGAAGAGGGCAATTAGCTCAATTTGGGTTTATTTCAACCTGCTGGCAAGATTAGCCTTCTGCGACTGGGACCCTCTAACCCATTGCAATATTTATCCGCTAGGTAGTTTCTTTAAGTAAACGCCCCCGCTGTTTACAAAAGAAATAGCCGAATTAATTTATTTAGGGAGCTTTGTGTCAGTAAAGATTAAGTTAATGCGTCTTGGAAAGATCCGTACACCTCATTTCCGCATTGTGATTGCAGATTCTCGTTCAGCTAGAAACTCAAAAGCAATTGAGGAGATTGGTCGCTACTCACCAGCATCTGAACCTTCTTTAATTGAGGTTAACTCAGAGCGTGTTCAGTATTGGCTAGGTGTTGGTGCGCAACCAACTGAGGCGGTTACAGCACTTCTTAAAATTACCGGTGATTATCAAAAAGCTAATGGGCTACCAGGTAGCGAGGGAACACTTAAGCCTCAGCCAGTAAAGATTGATAAGCGCGTTGCCTATGAAGCAGCAGTTAAAGAAGCAATGAATGAGCCAGCAGATGGCGCAACAACATTAAAGAAGAAGGCTGTAGAACGTTTAGCGGCAAAGGCAGCTCCAGCAGTTGAAGAAGCCCCAGCAGCACCAGAAGCTGAGGTAGTAGCAGCAGCAGCAGAGCCAGAGGCACCAGCAGTTGAAGAAGCACCAGCAGTTGCAGAAGCTCCAGTTGAAGCTGTTGCAGAGGTTGTTGCAGAAGAAACTCCTCAAGCTTAAGTAATAAAAAACTTATGCTTAAGAAGGGTTCGTTCCTTCGAGAACTGCCAATAATTGTTGTTTCAGCACTAATTGTTTCAATTGTTGTTAAAACGTTCTTATTGCACTTTTTCTATATTCCTTCTGGATCGATGGAAAACACACTTCAAGTTGGCGATCGCATTGCAGTAAATAAGTTTGGTGCTTTGTTTAGTGAAATCAAACGCGGTGAAGTTGTTGTGTTTGGCGATCCAGATAACTGGTTAGGTCAATCATCGGATTCAACTAATTCAAGAGCGGTAGAGCTGATCAAATCTGGGTTGATTACAGTTGGCGTGCTACCAGATCCAGCAAAGCAATATTTAATCAAAAGAGTAATTGGCGTCGGTGGAGATAATGTCATCTGCTGTGATGCATCAGGAAAATTGCAAGTAAATGGTGTTTCAATAACTGAGCCATATATTTATGAGGGCGATACCCCAAGTGATACCAAGTTCAATATTGATGTACCAAAGGGATTTCTTTGGGTTATGGGAGATCATCGCGCCGCAAGTGCAGACTCTCGCTACCACCCAGACAGTGCAAACAATGGAATGGTTCCATTGAGTAAAGTAGTTGGGCGAGCAACCTTTGTAGTTTGGCCATTTGGAAATATCTCACTAATTGAAAAAGGCGAAGATTTAAAGAAAATTCCTATTAAAGCAATTCCTTAAACAGATGATTGAGCAAACACTGTTTAATGCAGGAATAGTAAATATCGCAGGTGTTGATGAGGCTGGCCGTGGGCCATGCGCTGGACCCTTGGTGGTGGCTGCAGTAATTTTAAAAGATCCATTTTCAAATGAGCTCAGTCAGGTTAAGGATTCCAAAGAACTCACCGAGGCAAAGCGTGAGCAATTGTTTGAAATAATTATTGAAAATTGTATTGATTACAATATTGTTGAGATAACACCTGATGAAATCGATCAACTTGGGCTACATAAATGCAATATCGAGGGTATGCGTCGGGCGGTAATGGGATTAAAAACATCTGCCGAATATGTCCTAACTGATGGGTATCCGATTCCTGGACTAACAATCCCTAATCTTTCTGTATGGAAGGGGGATAAGGTGGCAATATCGATTAGTGCAGCCTCTATCTTGGCCAAGGTCTATCGAGATCGAATTATGATTGAGTTGGATAAAAAGTATCCGAATTATGGATTAGCAAACCACAAAGGGTATATCACTGCATTACATACTGATGCAATCAAGAAATATGGCGTATTACCAATACACCGTAAATCCTTCGCAAACATTTCAGCAATTTTGAAGTAGGAATAATTCACATATTTAAGATTGCGATCAAGTAATTCTTTACTTTCTAGTTATTCTCACCTCATGCTAGATGAAAAAGCTATTAAATTATTATTTTTTGCCATAGTTGAGCCGACAAATCAATTTTGGATATCTGAGATAAGCATCCATGGTGTAGTTAAAGTATATGAACGACTAACTCAGAAAAACTACTATGAAAAAATCACCGGATATTTGAAAATAAAGGAACAGTTGGCATCACTTCAAATTTCAAAGTTACAGGCTGATCTATTGGCTGCAAACTCATCTTTTATAACCAGTGAAGATCATGATTGGCCTAGTCAACTAAATGATCTAGCAGCACCACCAGTTGGCTTAGTGATTAGAGGAAATAGAAAGGTACTTCAGAGTCTAAATAACTCCATATCTATAGTTGGTAGTCGAAAACCAACAAATTACGGGCTTCAAGTAGCAAGGAAATTAGCAGCAGATTCGGTGGCAGCTCAACTTGTAGTTGTAAGTGGTGGGGCATATGGAATTGATACTCAGGTACACAGCGCAACCCTTGAAGCAAAGGGGGAAACGATTTCAGTGCTGGCCGGTGGATTTAACAAGTTGTACCCGGTTGAGAATAAGAAGCTCTTTGATCGAATTAATCAGCAGGGATTATTGATCTCTGAAGCAATGCCTGACACGCCAACTGCACCAGCACTATTTCTTATTCGAAACAGGTTAATCGCAGCTCTATCATCTGCGACAGTTGTTGTTGAGGCGGAGTATGTAAGTGGGTCAATCAGAACAGCTCGAGATGCTGCAGAGATCTTCAGGCCAGTTTTTGCAATTCCTGGTCAAATTGATTCTCCGTTAAGCGCAGGTTGCCATCGTTTGATCGCTGACCGAGTGGCCGATATTGCAACTACTCTTGCCGAGATTCTTCAGGTGATTCGACCCTTGCAATCACAGTAGTTAAAAGGTGAGAGAATAAGGGTAATGAATAACTTTAGAGCTGGCTTTGTGGCAATTATCGGCCGCCCAAATACTGGCAAATCAACTCTGGTAAACGCTTTAGTTGGAACGAAGATTGTGATTACTTCACATCACCCAAACACCACAAGAAATCCGATCCGTGGAATTATTAATCGTGAAGATTTTCAAATGATTGTCGTTGATACACCAGGAATGCATAAGCCAAAAACTGCACTTGGAACTCGATTGAACTCAATGGTTAATGAGAATATTTCATCAACGGATTCAGTCTTGTTGTGCCTGCCCGCAAATGAAGAAATTGGTGCTGGAGATGAGTACATCGCAAAGCAAATAAAAGGTAATCAACCAATATTTTTTGTTATTACCAAAACCGATGCAATTTCAAAATCAGAGTTAGCTGTCAAACTAACAAAGGTTAATGAGTTTGCAATAAGGCTGAATCTACAAAAAGCTGAAATCATCCCAGTGTCGGCAAAAAATCTAGATCAAACTCAGTTGCTACTAGAGTTACTTTCTAAGAATTTGCCTGAATCACCAGCCTTATATCCAACTGACATCAATACCGATCAAGCAGAAGAGCTAATGTTTGCAGATCTCATAAGGGAAGCTGCAATTGAAGAATTATATGAAGAGCTGCCGCACTCGGTGATGGTGACAATTGAGGAGATGGGTGAGCGAGAGAATGGAAAAATCTTTGATATCAGTGCCACTTTGCACGTTGAGCGTGATAGTCAAAAAGGAATAATCATTGGGCCGCAAGGAAGTAAATTGAAGGCAATCGGAACTCTTGCAAGAAAATCAATTGAAAACATTGTTGGTATGCAGGTGTTCTTGCAGATTCATGTGAAGGTTTCCAAAGAGTGGCAAACAGATCCAAAACTATTGGCAAAGCTAGGGTTTACAGACGAACTTTCCGACTAGCAAAGTAAGAACCGATAAGGACCAGCGGCAAACCAAGCAGAATTCCTAAAGTTAGTGGCTCACCCAATAAAATTACACCTAGCAATACCGCAACTGCAGTATTTAAATAAGTTATCAGTGATGCTCTTGGTGGCCCAACTTCGGCAAGCAATTTAAAAAATAGAATAAAAGCTATTGCAGTACAAAATACCCCAAGGGATGCAACCGATGCTATCGCTTGAACAGATGGTGTTTGAGTTGGCCAATTACTTATTGCAAATGGGAAATAGAAGATAGTTGTAATAATCATTGCCCAGGCATTTAAAGCAATTCCTGACACATGTGGAATTTTCCTATTAATCATGTTTACTGCATAGGCATAACCAATAGCAGCCAGAATAACCATTCCTATTGACTTCAAATCTTGCCTGCCGCTGATGGATTCAATTCCGACAACTGCTACCACGCCAACAAACCCTATAGCCAATCCAAAAACTCTAGATTTATGCCAAACCGTATGATCACCAGTAAGAGAGGCAAAAATTGCTGCCCAAATTGGCACTGTTGCTACAAGTAGTCCTGCTAAACCTGAAGAAATTTTTTGTTCAGCGTTTGTGATTAAGTACCACGGACCAATTAACTCTGCGACTGTATAGATTAAAACAATATGCCAATACTTTCTAGGTATTGAAATATTCTTTTGCATTAAGGCCAATGGCAAAAGGACTGAAGCACCAATTAGTACTCGAAAAAAAATTATTGTGGATGGTGATATCTCTTCAACTGCAACCTTTATAAATAAATATGGCGTACCCCAAAGAAAGCCTACAAGGGCAAATCTTCCCCAACCAACTTTAGTCAATTATTTGTGCCTTCCTAAGATTGCATTAATTTCAGTTGCGATATCTGAGTATAGTGTTTGCGCATCATCAGTAACGCCACCTAGATTGAAGAATCCATGAATCTGTCCTGGATACTCTCGATAAACTGCCGGAACTGAATCTGCAATCAATTTTTTGTGATAATTTCTTGCATCATCAGTTAATGGATCAAATTCAGCGGCAATAACTATTGCAGGGGGTGTGCCTCGAAGATTTCTTGCCAAAACTGGAACAGCATATGGGTTTGATTTGAATTCTTCCTTTGGTAGGTATTGTTGCCAGAACCATTTCATCGCAGTTGTTGTTAAACCATATCCTTCAGCATAATCACTTGCAGATTTGTAATTCATACTAATGTCATTGCATGGGTAAATTAGAAGCTGAAAAGCAAGAGGAGTTAACTCCTCATCTCGAGCTCTAAGTGCAATTGCAGAGGCTAAATTTCCGCCAGCGCTATCACCACCTATTCCAATAGCCCCTAGATCGATCGAGAGTTTGTCTGCATTTCGCATAACCCAATTAAGTGTTTCAAAGCAATCATCAAGTGCGGTTGGAAATGGATTTTCTGGTGCTTTTTGATATTCGACTGCAACAATTACTATATTTGCTAGGGCTGAAATTCTTCTCAGCGCCGGTTCATACATATCTAGAAAATTTATAACCCATCCACCACCGTGAAAAAAGATTAGTGCAGGCAGGTTTGTTTGATCTGTTGGACGGTATATTCGAATTGGAAGATCAGCTGTTGGGCCTTGAATATTTAGGTGTTCAACTGAGTGGATTTGAATCAATGGTTGCTGCAGGGAAATATGCTGTTTGGTATTTTCTCGAATCTCACTTAGTGGCGCTTGCCATACTTGTGGCAAACCCGCTGCTGCCCGCTCGGCTAGGTAGGCGCTAATCTCGGGTTTTACTCCCATTGCGGCAGAGTAGACTTAGCCACTGGTATTGACCAACTTTTAAATCGAGATAAAGGCTGAGGTATCTTTAATGCGTATCGGTGTATTGACTGGTGGTGGCGATTGCCCAGGATTAAATGCGGTTATCCGCGCCGTAGTTCGCAAAGGCGTTAAAGAGTATGGCTATGAATTCATAGGATTTAAAGATGGCTGGCGTGGTCCACTTGAGGGACTAACCATGAAATTAGATATTCAAGCAACTCGAGGAATTTTGCCTAAAGGTGGAACTATTTTAGGTTCCTCTCGCACAAATCCATTTAAAATCGAAAATGGTGTTGAAAGAATTAAAGAAAATTTAGCAAAGATGAATATTGATGCTCTGATTGCAATTGGTGGGGAAGACACCTTAGGAGTAGCCACCAAGCTTGATTCATTGGGTGTAAAAGTAATTGGTGTACCAAAAACCATTGATAATGATTTGAACAATACAGATTACACGTTTGGCTTTGATACAGCTGTCAATATTGCGGTAGAGGCAATTGACCGACTGCACACAACGGCAGAATCACACCACCGTGCTTTAATTGTTGAAGTTATGGGCCGTCATGCTGGTTGGATCGCATTGCATTCAGGTCTTGCAGGCGGTGCCTCATGCATATTGATTCCAGAGGTTAAATTCTCACTTGACCAAGTTTGTAAATGGGTTGAGTCTAGATTTGAACAAAGTTACGCTCCAATAATTGTGATTGCCGAGGGTGCAATTCCACAAGATGGTGATTTAATTACAAAAGATCAAACTCTAGATTCCTTTGGCCATGTGAAGTTATCTGGAATTGGTGAATGGCTTGCAAAACAGATAGAAGAAAAAACCGGTAAAGAGGCACGAACCTCTGTATTAGGTCACATCCAACGGGGCGGCACGCCAACCGCATTCGATCGAGTTTTAGCGACCAGATTTGGGTTGCATGCAATCACAGCAGTTCATGATCAGGACTGGGGCAAGATGGTTGCACTTCACGGTACAAAGATTGAACGGGTACCCCTAGCCTCGGCTACAGAGAAGTTAAAGACCGTAGACCCAGCTCTATATAAAGAAGCGGAGATATTCTTCGGATAATTGATGCTGGCTTAATTGCCCACATCAATATCTTCAGATTGCATACCATTATCTAATGAACGCTAATTCGATTTTCACCAAGGGGCTGCCAGCCGCCCAGCAACCAAGCTGGCCGGATGCAGATGCTGTTAAGTCTGCTGTGGCTGAACTCGAGAGTTTTCCACCTCTTGTTTTTGCTGGTGAGTGCGACAATCTTAAGAATCGAATAGCTGAAGCAGCTCTTGGTAATGCATTTTGGTTACAAGGTGGAGATTGCGCAGAAACTTTCGTTGCAGCAACTGCAGATTCAATCAGAAATAGAATTAAGACAATCCTTCAAATGGCAGCAGTACTTCAATACTTCTCATCCCTACCTGTAATTAAAGTTGGTCGAATGGCAGGTCAGTTCGCAAAGCCTCGAAGTAATGACAATGAAACTCGAGATGGCGTGACCTTGCCGGCTTATCGAGGGGATGCGGTAAATGATCTTGAGTTTACAAAGCAAGCCCGAACTCCAGATCCAAAGCGTTTAGTCCGGGTATATAACACCTCATCTGCAACCTTGAATCTAGTTCGAGCATTTACCAAGGGTGGATTTGCTGATCTGCGACAGGTGCAAAGCTGGAATAAAGGATTTGCAGCTGATGCGCGATTTAGTGCACGGTATGAGGAGATGGCTAACGAAATTGGTCGGGCGATTCAATTCATGCAATCAGCTGGTGTTGATCCAGAATCATTTAAGTCTGTGGATTTTTACTCAAGCCATGAAGCGTTAATTCTTGAGTATGAGAAGGCACTTACTAGAATCGATTCACGCACTGATAATCCTTACAATGTTTCAGCGCACTTCGTGTGGATTGGTGAGCGCACTCGCCAACTAGATGGTGCTCATATGGATTTTGCTGCAAAAATTCATAACCCAATTGGCGTAAAGCTTGGTCCTAAAACAACACCTGATGAGGCTCTAGCGATTATTAAGAAATTAAACCCTAAGAATGAACCAGGACGTTTAACTTTCATCACTCGCATGGGAGCTGGTTTAATTCGAGAAAAACTACCTGCCCTAGTGGATGCAGTTACTAAATCTGGCGCAGTTGTTTTGTGGGTGTGCGATCCAATGCATGGCAATACCTATGAAGCTCCAAGTGGGTATAAAACTCGTAAATTTGATGATGTGATCGATGAAGTTAAAGGCTTCTTTGAAGTTCACAAAAAATTAGGGACGCATCCAGGTGGAATCCATATCGAGCTAACTGGTGATGATGTTACTGAGTGTGTTGGTGGGGGAGATGCGATAAGTCATGAGGATTTGTCTTCAAGATATGAAAGCGCATGCGATCCAAGGTTAAATCACACACAATCCCTAGAATTAGCATTCTTGGTTGCTGAAATGCTTCGGGATCGTAAAAAATAACAATGCGTCTGTTATAATTAATCATGTTGGTCTCAGCTGTTCAAAAGACGCCAGTTGGAAATATCTATTTAATTGCTGATAGCGGGATATTAATAGCCGCAGGATTTAAATCGTTGAATTCATTGCAAAACCGATTATCCCCGAGTGACAAGCTTAGAAAAATAGAACCAATAGAGAAGATACCGAAAATATCAAAGCTAATTGATAATTACTTTGAGGGACGTTTAGATGCCTTGAATCTAATTCAGGTTAGACAACCTGGTGCTCAATTTTCACAGAAGGTATGGAAAGTAATGCGCTCTATTCCTGTTGGGATGACAATTTCCTATGCCCAACTAGCAAAGAAGGCGGGATCACCAGCTGCTTTTCGCGCTGCAGGAACTGCGTGTGGAAACAATCTAATTGCTCCAATAATTCCATGTCATAGAATTATTAAAAGCGATGGCACTTTGGGTAATTACGGCTACGGTGTTGCGATTAAAGAAAAACTACTTCGACTTGAGGGCGCGATCTAGCAAATCTGGTAGAACTTTATTAACTATTTCAATATCTGCATCTGTTAAATCCATATGCGTTACTAATCGCAGATACTTTGAGCCTAACGGACCAGTAAGAATCCCAAACTCCTTTAACTGCGTGGCCAGCTCTGGAGCAGTAATTGCCATTGAGGATAAATCAAGCCCAACAATATTGGTATCAACATTTTTTGGATCAATTACTTTCAAGCTCACTTTTGATGCAGCGGTTGCGATTGATTTCGCTCTTTCATGGTCCTTATTTAGAAACTTTACATTGTTATCCAAAGCAAAGTGACCTGCGGCTGCAATAATTCCAACTTGACGCATTCCGCCACCGTATCTTTTACGCCATTGACGGGCTTTTTGAACTCTTTCTTTTGTAGAAATCATTAGTGAACCGATTGGTGCGCCTAAGCCTTTTGACAGACAAACGCTCAAAGTATCAAAGTGATTCCCATACTCCTTGAGCTCTACCTTGCTTGCAACGTGCGCGTTCCAGATACGAGCACCATCTAAATGCATGGCAATGCCTAATTTCTGAGTTTCATTTCTTAATTTTTTGATCTCTTCAATTGGTTGAACTGTTCCACCGCCAAAATTGTGAGTATTCTCAATAGCGATTGCAGTTGTTGAAACTAGGTAGGGCCCAGAATCAGGTTTTGCGATTTCTAATGCATCTTCAGCTCTTAACAAGCCGCGCTCAGCAAGCCAAGTTCTGGTAGTAATTCCACTAAACACTGCCCCTGCACCAAGTTCAGCTCGAACAATATGAGAGTTAGTTTCAGTTAGTAATTCCTCCCCGGGTGCTACAAGCATGCGAATTGCTAACTGGTTTGCAAGTGAACCGGTTGGACAAAACAAGGCTGCTTCATGCCCAAAAAGCTCGGCAACTCGTTCTTCCAAGGAATTCACTGTTGGATCTTCACCATAAACATCATCGCCAACGGGTGCAGACGCTATGAATTTTCGCATTTCATCTGATGGTTTAGTTACTGTGTCAGACCTTAAGTCAATAAGTTTATTACTCAATTTTAGTAACCCCCGGTTTTGAACTTCTTGAATCAGACCAAATTACCATTCCCATTGCGATCATTACTAGTGTACCGCCGGAGATTATTCTTAATGTAAGTGGATCGTTATCAAAATATAGACCGAAGAAGAGTGCAAACGGTGTTTCCATAGCCAGTAGCACACCTGCAACCGTTGCGCTCATAACTGATTGAGCTTTAGTTTGGATAAGGAACCCAAGAAAAGTTGCAAAGAAAGCTGTATAAAGAACCGCTGACCAAACTGAAATATCTGGCGGAGATTGGTAGCCATCGATTAAACAGAGAAGGGCGAATATGCCGCCTGAAACTAGAATTTGAATTAAGGTAAGGGCGTAGGTATTTTTTCCATCACTCCATTCGCCCAATGCAACAATTTGTCCAGCAAATAGCAGGGCTGATATCAGAACTAGAATCTCACCTATTCCTATCGAAATACCGTTATAAGAAATCAAATACAGTCCAATTGTTGCAACAAGTACTGCTAACCATTGAATCTTAAAGATGTGGCGCTTGAGTAGTATCCAAGAGATCAAAGGTGTGAATACCAAATACAAGCCAGTAATGAATCCAGTATTTGAAACAGTTGTTTGGGTTAACCCAAATGTTTGAAAGATAAATCCACTACAAAGAAGCAGGCCAGCAAGAACAGCTTTTGTTACAAACTTCCTATCTAGACCTACCAGTGCTCGAGGTTTGTAAATAAACATGAACAAGGCTGCTAGTGCAAAACGTGTTGCTAAAAATGAGTACACATCCTGTTTTACCAGGGAATCCTTCATCACTAGAAATGCTCCACCCCAGACTGCAGTGGTTGCCAATAAACCTAGGTACAGGAAGAGTTTAACTTTCACTTCTTGCCTCGCATTTTCTTTAGGAGGGCAACTTCACTTCCATGCTCTGGCTCGGCTCCAGGAGTTTCTAGGATTAGCGGTGCGTTAGCTACTGCGGGATGGGCAAGAAGCTCGGCGAATGGTTTAACGCCGATCTCACCTTTGCCAAGATTCTGATGACGATCCTTCAAATTCCCACAGATATCCATCGAATCATTTGCGTGAATTAATTGAATTCGCTCCAGCCCAACAACTTCAACCAATAAATCTAAAGTTTCCTTCATGCCACCTGGTTTTTTAATATCATGTCCAGCAGCAAATACATGGCATGTATCTAAACAAACGCCAACCTTTGGATGCCACTCCAATGCATCAAAATATTTGGTCAAATCATCTAGTTTTTTGACCAACGATTGACCTTGGCCTGCAGTTGGTTCAAGGAGTAACCAAGGATCATCATCCTTAAGATTTTTAAGAATAGGCATAACACCTTCGTGAATTTGCTTCCAAGCTTTAGCAACATGATTCTCATCTACCGCTGATNCGGTGTGAACAACTACACCTTGAGCACCTATTTCTCGTCCTCGCCTTAGTGAATACTCTGTGGCAGAGAGTGAATTTTCATAAGTAGAAGCAGTGGGGGAACCTAGATTTATCAAAAACGATGCGTGAACATATGTTTCGATATCTAAATCACTAGTTTTAGTTTTAAAGGCTTCGTCCATCGCTGGATTTGGTGCAGAGGTTGCCCATGTTCTTGGACTTGATGCAAATACTTGAATTGCCTCAGCTTTTATTGTTTGAGCATATTCAATTGATCTAGTTGCCATTCCACCTGAGGTTGGAACATGCGCCCCAATTCTCGGAGTGGTTAATTCTTTGGCCATCAGGGGAGCCTACCTGAGAGTTGGTGCCAATCTTCTATCTGAGTGTGAGAGTGATAACGGCGCCTTGTTTAACTTTGGTGCCGATATTAGGTGAAATGTTATTAACCTTTCCTGACCCCTTGATTGTTACTCTCAAACCGAGGTTCTCAAGATCCAAACTTGCATCATTCTTACTCTTACCTAAGACATTTGGAACAAATACAAATTCAGGTCCCTTTGAAACAACCAATTCAACCTTGCTGCCAAGCTCTATTGAATCTGACTTATCAGGTGATTGAGAAATCACTTGCCCCTTAAATATATTATCGCTGAATTTATATGAGACATTTACATCAAAGCCACTATTTGTTAATTCTGAAAGAGCTTCATCTCCGCCTTTGCCAACATATGAAACTAAACCAACTTTTTCAATTCCTTTACTAACATCCAGATTAACAATTGCTTTTCGCTTAACCTTTTCACCAGTCTTTGGATCAGAACGAATTACATTGCCTTTTTCAATTTTCATGTCGAATACTTCATTTATATCACCGGCAGTTAATCCCAATTCACTAATTTTCTGCAATGCAATGTCAGGGGTTAGTCCCTCCAGGTTGGGGATTTCTATTCTTTCTTGGCCCTTTGAGATTATTAAGCCAACAACTCCAGCTGGAGAAACCTTTCCACCTCCACCAGGTTGGCTAGAAATAATTTTACCTTTAGGAATATCCTCACTGAAAACCTCTTCAACTACCTCTGTAGCTAAACCAAGATCTGCAAGTGATTTACTAGCCTCTGATTGAGTTAAACCAACTAGAGATGGTACGGAGATTTTTCCAATCCCAAGAAATTTGTATCCGCCAAATACCAAACCAAAAACCAAAAGCAGTGCAATAATTCTATTTCGCTTAACTCTTCGAGATACTTTACGTTTTTTGGTTGCCACTGAATCCTCTGGGTTGGTAACTACTATGGGCTTAGTAGAGATTAATTGCGCAGTTTTTTCCTTCAAACCTCCAAATGCTAAGCCTACGGAAACTTTGCCACGCTTAGATATTTTATGCTGCACTGGGGGCAAATCAAGTTCTAAACTCATTTGCCTGCGTTTTGGATCTATTTTTGCTTGAATATCTCTTATCTGATTTAGTAATTCCTCAGCATCTTTAGGTCTTTGATCAGGGTTTGGGGCTGTGATGGAAAATAACAAATCAGAAACTACTTGTGGGACTTCAGGTTTAAGTGTTTGAATATTTGGAATACGATCATTTACATGACGGTATGCAATTTGGATTGGTGTTTCACCATCGTATGGTTTCTTTCCTACTAACATTTCAAAGATTACAATTCCAACTGCATAAATATCACTACGTGAATCAGCAACACCTCTTTGCACTTGCTCCGGGGAGAGATATGAAACGCTCCCGAGCACAACGCTGGATTCAGCTGTCATGGTCTGACCCATTGAGGCGTTTCTAGCTAATCCAAAATCAGCAACCTTTATTCGTCCATCCTTAGAAATCAAGATATTTTCAGGTTTAATATCTCGATGGATGATTCCAATTTTATGAGCAGCCGCTAGGGCACTAACAACTGGATTCATTATCTGTAAAGTTTGTTCAACAGTTAAAGAACCATTTTCATTTAAGAAATCTCTTAACGTGGAACCATCAACTAACTCCATGACTAAGAAAACGGCAGGAGGCCCGCCTTGATTCCATCCTTGGTCTTGAATAGAAACTATATTGGGATGTGAAAGGGCAGCGGTTGCCTTGGCTTCCTTAATGAACCTGGATACAAAAGCTTCATCATTTGCTAAGTGAGAGTGCATTATCTTTACTGCAACTGGGCGATCAAGTCGGGTGTCTATTCCAGAATAGATTGTGGCCATGCCTCCCGATGCCAATCGATGTTTAAGCAGATATCGATTATCAATTAGCTCGCCAGTTAAATCAGACACAACTAAAGTTTAGAGAGAAATTCTGGGATTTATTGTTTATGGCACGCCAGAATAGTTGTAATCCGATGCTAAATCAGTTTTTTCTATCTCAAAATGTTTATTTTGGTCCTTTAAGAAAATGATCATCTGATTTATTAGATGTTGCCCATCCCGAGCAAGTACCCGCTCAAAGCCAGTCTTGGGATCACAGCTTACCCAAATTAATTTCGTCAGATAATTCCTAAAGTATTTTTGACCAGCACCGACCCCTTCAAGAATTACGTATTTGCTTGGGACAATTTTGATTTGTTCATCAAATAATTGCTTTGCCCAGTTAAATCGATCATATGTTGCAGATTCGTTTGAAGTTATTGGCTCTAATATTTGTTTAACTACTCTTTCCGAAAGCTTTGCGCTTAGGGGATCACTCCACCCTTCGTATAAATCATCCATGTGGATAATTTGGCTGTTGGCCAAATCTCTTTGTAGATTTAGTGAAAGCGTAGTTTTCCCGCTGCCTGCAACACCATCAATTCCAATAATTATGGAACTCGCAGAATCCAGAATTCTTAGATGCTGAATTAAATCGTGATAGCTAACCCCTTGCATTTTTATCTGATTCCCGACCCCAGCGAATCCATCCCCAGATGGCTATGGCTGTAAACAAAAGATACAAAATTCCGGTTAGGACTAAATCACCTTTAAAGTATTGGTAGGTGTATGCCGCATCGACGATTACCCACACTGGCCAGGCTTCAAATTTTTGCCAAACCATTAATAATTGAGCCAGTACGCTTCCTACAAATCCAAAAGATTCGATAGTGGTAGAGGTTGCACCAATATTTGTTAGCACTGGCCATAAAGCCAATGATCCGATAATTAACAAAACAAATAAAACTAAACGCTCTCTGCTTTTCAGTTTTCGTGGTTTGGCACCTTTAGGTCCCCAGCCAAACCATCCCCAAATGCCCCCTGCAATAAAAATAAATTGAAGCGCAGCACTTGCATAGTATTCAGATTGGTAAAAAAATATTGCATAGAGAAAACTACTCAGGCCCCACCATGGCCAGGTAAAACGTGGACCTAAAACACCGAGCACCACTCCAATTAGTGCTGTACTGAAAGCGAAAAATTCAAGAATAGACATGTTGATCTCCCTCCCAATTCGCATTACCGAACTGGTCATCGGTCGGCTTGAGTCTCAAGCCCTCTCAGCTAAATTTCTTAGCTCCCGTGGTTTTTATCCTAGCCTATGAAGAAATTGTCTATAGTTAGCAGGTGCTTAAATTTGGGTATCTAGCCATGATCCTCTTCACAATGATTGGATCCTTTTGGTTAGAAGTGGTTCTTAAAATTGGAGTTTTAAGAAGATTTAAGCGAGTAGTTTTAAGCATTCTGCCGGTTTCAATTTTCTTTCTAATCTGGGATGCGTATGCAATCGAAAAAGGACATTGGTTTTTTGATGAAAAACAGATGATTGGCATAGTCGGGCCCTTTAATATCCCGCTTGAAGAATTTTTATTCTTCATAGTTGTCCCTTTGGCTGCAATCATGACAATTGAGGCAGTTCGTACAGTTAAGAAGCACTGGCCAGTAGGGGATGAGTAATGGCGTATACCGAGATTGCATTTGCAGCCTTTACCTTTTCAATTATTTTCGACCTCTACTTAATTAAGGGTAGGTTGCTTACTAAATCAGTTTTCTGGACCAGCTACGCGATAATTCTGCCTTTTCAGTTGATTACAAATTGGTGGCTTACTTCACGAGAGATAGTTATGTATAGCCCAGATGCGATTTTGGGAGTTCGTATTGCATCTGCCCCTGCCGAAGATCTCTTATTTGGTTTTGCGCTGATACTTTGTGTGATGAATATGTGGGTCTTCTGGGGCAAAAAAGGTATTCAAAAGAAGTAACTACTTAAATAATTTAGCCCGTACAAGTGCCGGAGCTGCAACTTTCATTCGGCGATAAAGTGAAGTTTTTGCACGCTTATCAAAAATTTTGTACTCGATTTTTTCCACCTCGTCAACGATGCCGCAGTACAACTCACTGGCTGCTTTAATGCATTCTCTTGCAACTGGATTGAGGAGATTTATGCCAGGAGTGGCCTCCTGCTGAAGCTTTCTAACTCGAGCAATTTGATCCTTGAGTGCATTCTTTATTTCTGGAGTGAGCACTTTATTCTCAAGCATCTCCCGCGTTACGCCATGAGACTGCAACTCCTTTACCGGCAAATAAACTCGCCCACGATCTAAATCCTCTCCAACATCCCTTATGAAATTAGCAAGTTGAAATGCCACCCCTAATTTTTCGGCAGCAATTTTTGCTTGTTCAATTTGCGATGGAGAAGTTGTGCCTAGAACACATAGCATTTGTAGGCCAATTACCGCCGCTGACCCATAAACGTATTCATAGAGATCTTCATAAGAGTGATACTCAGTAACGGTTAGATCCATTTTCATTGAGTGCAAAAAAGCCTCAAAATAGCTAATTGGAATTTCAAATTTGTTTACTGTATCAACCAATGCAGCAGCAATTGGGTCTTTGCTCGAACCTACTTTAATTTCGGCCAGAACTTGGTCGCTCCATTTAGAGAGCAAATCTGATTTCTCGATCTCGCTAAGTTCTGAATTTAAATCATCTACGATTTCATCTGCATATCTAGCGAATCCATACAATGCATGAACGTGAGGTCGCTTTTCCTTTGGCAATAGCAGAGTAGCTAAATAATAAGTTTTTCCATGCAAGGCATTAAGCCGCTTGCATTCACTGTATGAAGCGCGTAATTTTGAATCAGTTATGCCTGCAGCAGTTAGTTCATCCATTATTTATTTGATTGGTCCGACAATTCGTTCTGCCGCTAATCTGCCTGAGATCAAAACCATTGGAACTCCCACACCGGGTTGAGTGCCAGATCCAGCAAAAACTATGTTTTCATATCCTTTTGCAAGATTTCTTGGTCGAAATGGACCAGTTTGAAAAAATGTATGCGCGCTAGCAAATGGTGCGCCCTGTTCCATTCCTTGGTTCTTCCAATCCAAAGGTGTTGTTAATTGCTCTACCTCTATGCCTTCACCAAACCCTGTGTAGCCACGGGCTTCAAGGGCACGAATCATTTCATCACGGTACTTAGGTCCAGTTTTTTCCCAATCAATGCCAGCAGAAAGATTTGGAGTTGGAAATAAAACATAATAAGAATTCTTTCCAGGAGGGGCTAAATTCGGATCATCTTTAGAGGGCACGGTTACTAAAATACTTGGATCACTCATTAAAGTCTTCTTTTTAATCAGTTCATCAAATACGCCATCCCATGATTGACCGAAGTGAATATTGTGGTGAGCAAGATGGTCATAACTTTTGTTTGATCCAACCAACAAAGTTACGCAGGATGGGGAGTACTTCAAACGCTTTACAGATCTTGGCTGTCCGCCTAGTAGCTCCTGCCAGGCCACTGGCAGATCAGGGTTAAGAACAACTACATCGCATGGAATTCTTTCGCCATCTTGCGTTATGACTGCAGTTGCTCTTCCATTGCTGCGCTCGAGGGCAGTGACAGTAGTGTTGTACTTAAAAACAACACCATGTTTGGTAGCCGCGCCAGCTAGCGCCCTTGGAACTGCGTGCATTCCACCTTTTGGAAAAAATACACCATTTACAGAGTCCATGTATGCAATCACTGCATAGATTGCTAATGCTTGCTGAGGACTAACACCAGCGTACATAGCTTGGAATGAGTAAACCTTTTGAGTTCTAGGATCCTTCAAAAACTGATTTACTTTTGACGCCAATTTCCTAAAGCCTCCGAGTGCTATTAATCGAGCAAGATTTGGCGTTAATAAATTTAGCGGAGAATCAATGTTTCTATCGATAAAATCGTTCATTTCATACTTGTAAAGCTTGGTTACAAAATCAACATATTTTCCATAACCAATTGCTTCTGCCGGACTAATACTTCTTGCAATTTCCTCCTGCATTTGATTGGTATCTGCATGAACATCAAGTTGAGATCCATCATGGTAAAAAGCACGGTACAAAGGCTTTAGTGGAACAAGATCTAGCCAGTCTTTTAGCTCTTCACCAACACACGCCAATGCATCTGCAATTAAATCTGGCATAGTTAAAACTGAAGGACCAGTATCAAAAGCAAAACCATCTTTATTTAATAGCCCATTACGGCCACCTGGAACTGATTCTCGTTCGACAACAGTAACTTTTCGTCCGGCACCAGCTAGTCGCAGGGCTGCGCTCAACCCAGCCAGTCCCGCACCTACAACGACAACATGATCTGTCGGGCCCTTAACTTTTGCTACCACAATTAAATCTTTCTATCAGTTGCAAGGATCGCAAGTTCAGTCAGTAATTGTTTACCAACAGGGCTTATTCCACCATGGTTTAGTGCAGATAGTGAAGTGCTGGTTAGTTTAGAAATCATTGATTCAATGTGAGAAGTAGCACCTGTCTCAGTAATTACCTGCTGAAGATCTGCCACCTTGTCCGAAGTGAGATTTGCATCTCCAATTCCACTCAACAACAAACTTTTTTGAGAGCCATTTGCTCGCTCAAGGGCAACTGCGATTAAAGCGGTTCGTTTACCTTCCCTTAAATCATCTCCGGCTGGTTTACCGGTTGCTTCTGGATTACCAAAAACTCCGAGCAGATCATCACGTAGTTGAAAAGCCTCGCCAAGTGGGATTCCATAATCTGAGTAGGTGCTAATCAATTCCACTGGTGCAGATGCAAGGGCAGCGCCAAAATGCAATGGACGTTCAATTGTGTATTTACCTGATTTGTATCTTGCAACCTTTAGAGACCTTTCAACATTTTGAGTTCCAAGTGCTTGTTCGTATACATCTAAAAATTGCCCAGCCATAAGTTCAACTCGCATTTCATCATAAACTGGGAGAGAGCGTATTAACTCATTCGGTGACAATCCAGAGTTGTGAAGCATTTGCGCAGACCAAATCAATGCTAAATCTCCAAGTAAAATTGCAGAGGCGACTCCAAATTGCGCAGGTGACCCGACCATAGCGTTCTTAACATGGAGATTTTCAAAAGTTTTATGAATGCTTGGCGCACCCCGTCTGGTATCTGATGCATCCATTACATCATCATGAATTAGTGCACAGACATGGACCAACTCAAGACTTGATATTGCAGAAATCAATTGTTTAGTTGGCTGAGCTGCAGCACCAATTAACCCAACATATGCAAAAAGCGGACGAAGTCTTTTCCCGCTATCTAAAAGGAATTTTTCTAGTGCCTCTGCCACCGGGTCTAGCTCTGAACCTATTGTGGCTAGGTACTTGTTTTCTTGCTTTATAAACTCTGCCAACGCCTGATTTATCTCAGCACGGATCAGTTTAATATCGCTGGTCGCAGAAAAACTCACGGCGCAACGGTACCCTGCCTGCCATGAGCAATGATCTGAGAACCACGACCTTTTCGCTGGAGTTCTTTCCTCCGAAGGATTTGGCTGGTGAGGAGCGGCTCTGGCAGGTGCTTAAACAACTTCAGCCCCTAAAACCTGACTTTGTATCGGTCACATATGGTGCTGGCGGTTCATCCCGAGATAGAACTGTAAGAATTACAACTGAGATAACTTCGCGAACATCAATTCCAACCGTTGCACATTTAACCTGCGTTGGAGCAACCAAAGAGTATTTAACAGAAGTTTTAATGCAATATAAGAACTCAGGTATTAAAAGCATTTTGGCGTTAAGGGGAGACCCAACAGGAGGACCTTCTGCTAATTGGGAATCAACACCAGATGGATTTGATCATGCCGATCAACTTGTTGAACTTGCAAAGAGTATTGGTGGATTTAAAATTGGTGTTGCTGCTTTTCCGGATGGACATCCAGCATCAAATTTTGATTTTGATAAAGATATTAAGGTTCTATTAAGAAAAGAACAACTTGGCGCTAGCTTTGCAACTACGCAGTTCTTTTTCGAGGTTAGTAAATGGCAAGAGTTAGTAGAGCGATTACAGAAGAATGGCTCAAACTTGCCAGTCATTGCTGGAATTTTGCCTGTGACCAACCTCAAGCAATTATCCAGAATGGTGGAGTTAAGTGGGACAAAGATTCCTGTTGAGATTTTAAATCGTTTTGAATCTGTAAAAAATGATCCCGTCACAGTCAAAAAGATTGGAATAGATATCGCTACTCAAATGGGCTCCCAATTACTAGATTTAGGTGTTCCCGGTTTACATTTTTATACTATGAACACAGCAGAATCAACAATTGAGATTGCTAAGAATTTAGGGTTGGTGAAATCATGATCAAAGAAGAATTCTTCCGTGATTGGAGCAGCCATCATGGCGGGGCGAAAGTTGAAGGAATAGTTAGGCTTTGGTTGAATATTTCTTATTCAGTCACAAAACCACTTTCTAGAATTGGTGTAACGCCGAATTCTTTAACTTTCTTAGGTTTAATTTTCGGCATTTTGGTGTATCTAACTTCTAATTCAATTTGGGCGCCAATTTTCCTGGTATTTTCACTTATCTGCGATGGAGTTGATGGCAGCTTGGCTCTTATTTCCAATAAATCCTCAAAGATGGGCGCGGTCTTAGACTCAATCGTTGATCGATTCACTGAGATTTTTTGGGTACTTGCTCTATATCAACTAGGTGTTGATATTTATTTACTTTTATTTGTTTGCACAATCGCTTTTACGCAGGAGTATTTAAGAGCAAGAGCCATGGGAGCTGGTTTGACTGAAATTACCATTGTTACATTCGCCGAGCGCCCAGTTAGAGCATCCTTCATATTTATTGCTTTAATCGCATTTCAATTTGAATTTCAGATCCTAAATATGGTCGTAATGATATGGAGCTTGCTTCAGCTGATTAGTTTCCTAATGATTGTTAGATTTATCTATTCTAAGATTGGTTAAGCTTTTCCAATTGCTTTTGCAACTATCTCAGCACTGATACCAACTAGAGGTAATCCACCTCCTGGGTGAGCTGATCCACCAACACAAAATAATCCCTTAACTTTTGATCGATTTCTAGCCCTTAGAAAAGCAGAAACCGGGGAGTTGCTAGAAGTTCCGTAGATTGAACCTCCAGGTGCCATCGCATAGTTTTCTAGATCAGCAGGTGTTCTATATTCCATGAAATCTAAACGATTAGTCACGTTAAGACCTAGATCATCCATTTTTGAAATGATTTTTTGAGCATACTCTTGCCCACCATGTTTCCAGTCCCATCCTGATTCTGGCTCATGACGGGGTGCGTTGACTAGTACAAACCATGCATCTTTATCTGCACCTTTAACCATTGAAGAATCCTTTGGAGCGCAGAGATAAATAGTTGGATCTGTTACCGGTACTTTTTGTGTAAATATCTGATCAAACTCGAGATCGTAATTTTCCGGGAAATAAACATTATGATGGTCGACATCTACTGGCTTAGATTTACTATTATCTAAGCCGAGCAATAGAGAAAAACCAGCTAGAGATTTGGTTGCCGACTTAAGTTTTCGCCTCTCACCACGTGCAGAAGAGACTTCATTGCCTATAAGTGAATTGAATGTATATTCGGCATCAGAGTTTGAAACTACTAGATCTGATTTAATTATTTTGCCCTCGCTTAAAACTACGCCTTCAACTTTATTTCGCTCAACTAGTATTTTTGTTACCAACGATTTAAACTGAAAATCAACACCTAAATCTCTTTTTCTTTGACCAACCAGGAGTTGCATTTATCGGTGGACTTATTTTTGGTTTGTTTTTACTTCCTTACATTTTCTTATTGCGTTTTGGTCCGCCTGCCAATAGTTAATGCAACTTCTATTAGCGATATGCGCTTTTGCGTGCTTTTTAGTAATTCTAAATAGCCTCACAATTAAAGTAATCAAGGATTCAAATGCTTCAATTCTTGATTCGGTTTCGATTTTAATCCCAATGCGCAATGAGTCTGCAAATGCTGCAGATTGTCTAGAATCTGTATTGAATCAAACTGGTCTAAACAAGCTTGAAATTCTCTGCCTTGATGATGCTTCTACTGACAATTCTGCAGAAATCATAAAAGGATTTCCTGCAGTTAAATACCTTTCGGGTAGTAACCCACCAGAAGATTGGCTAGGCAAATTATGGGCATGCCACACCTTGGCAGAGAAAAGCACTGGGGAGTATCTTGTTTATGTTGACGCCGATGTTAGGTTAAGTAAAAATGCCGTGGCAAGTGCGATATCGAAAATGGGAAATTGGGATTTCGTTTCTCCATATCCTAGGCAAATTACATCCGGTTTCATTCAAAAGGTATTTCAGCCACTGCTGCAATGGTCATGGCTAGCCTCTGTTCCACTTTTACTAGCTCAGAAACTTTCAATTAAATCGATGGCTGTTGCAAATGGCCAATTTTTAATCGTTAAAAGACAGGCTTATTTTAATTCTGGCGGCCATGCAGCGATTAAATCTGAAGTTTTAGATGATTTAATGCTGGCTAAACAACTGCTTGAACATGGATATAAAGGTGGTGTTGCAGAGGGAAGCCAGGTTGCTAAATGTCAGATGTACCAAAGTAATTTAGAACTATTTAAGGGCTACCAAAAATCTCTTTGGAAAGCATTTGGAACAATACCCGGAACAATCTTGGCAATCATGCTATTGATAACAACAGGCGTACTGCCCATAGTTAACGCACTGTTAGGATCAACAACTGGCTTAATTGCATTTGGATTAATCGCAGTTAGTAGAGTTATTGCTTCACTTAGAACTAGTTCACTTCCCAACACTGCCCTCTTACATCCAATTGCAACGATTCTGCTTCTTGTATTGATTGCATATTCATGGTTTGGGAAAATGACAAAGAGCCTGACTTGGCGAGATAGATCGGTAATTTAAATGGCAAAGATTTCTGTAGTTGGGGCTGGCATAGGTGGAATGAGCGCTGCTGCAAGACTTGCAAAGCAGGGCCATCAAGTCACAGTATTCGAAAACAGCGATCAATCAGGCGGTAAGTGTCGAACTGAATGGTTCGGCGATTATGCATTTGATACCGGCCCATCTTTACTGACTCTACCGGCTGTGTTTAGAGATCTATTTCTTAAGACAGGCAAGCGAATTGAGCATGTTTTAGATATTTCACCAGTTGATCCAGCATTTAATTACAACTTTGCAGATGGAAGTAAGGTTACATTCCCCAATTTATCAAATCCAAAAACATACCAAGAAATCGAAAAATCCTTCGGTATCTCAGCCAGTCAAAGCTGGCGTCAAATTATTGAGCGATCAGAGAAAATGTGGGAGGCCTCCAGGGATTCATTTATTGAATCGGAGTTAACTTCAATTTGGCCACTGCTATTGCGGAAGAATTTGATTAATCAAATTAACCAAATCTCCCCCTTTACCTCTCTTAGAAGCTTAAGTGAAAAATTAAACCTTGATCCACATTTGAAGATGATTATTGATAGGTATGCAACCTATACCGGCAGCGATCCAAGAAGTGCACCAGCAGTATTACTAACTATTGCCTTCGTTGAAAGTACCTTTGGTGCTTGGCATATAAAGGGTGGCATTGGACAACTTTCTGTTGCATTGGAGCAAAGATGCAGAGATTTAGGTGTTGATTTTCAGTTTAAATCGTTGGTAACAAAAATACTAGTTGAGCGAAATAAAGTTGAAGGCGTAGTTTTAAGCGAGGGCAA
>KB900542.1 GCA_000378905.1 actinobacterium SCGC AAA028-A23 | reverse complement strand
CCTTTAGATGTGAATATTGGAATTGGTAAAAGTTGGGATGCGGCGGCTCACTAAATATTCAACCTTGATTTTTATTTGACGTAAACCTAATTAAAAGAGGCAAACCAGCAGGACTTGCATTGTCTCGACAGAATTTGCCTGTAATTGATCGAAGTAGGTATGAAAGTACATCTGGATCAAAATACGGAGCTTATGTATTGTCACATGCTGATAATTCAGATCAAAACAATTGCCAAGTAATCTTAATTGCCACAGGATCAGAGGTTTATTTAGCTTTATCTGCCCAAGAAGAATTACTTTCTAAGGGAATTAAAGCTCGGGTTGTTAGCGCACCCTGCCTTGAATGGTTTATGGAACAACCTGCAAGTTATCGTGAGCAAGTGCTGCCAAATGTAGTCAAAGCTCGAGTTAGCATTGAAGCGGGAATAGCTCAGCCTTGGTACAGATTCTTAGGAGATGCAGGCGTTGCAGTTTCATTAGAACATTTTGGAGCGTCCGCTAGTGCACCTTTGCTTTTCAAAGAGTTTGGTTTCACCGTCGAAAACATCGTTAAAGCAGCAAAAGAAAGTATTGCTAAAGTAAATGGCTAAAGTTCTAGAAGATCTATCAAATGCAGGTGTGGCAATTTGGTTAGATGATCTCTCTCGGGAGAGGTTAGTCAGCGGTTCTCTAAAACAGTTAATCAAGGAATTCAACGTAGTTGGAGTTACAACTAATCCGAGCATATTTAACTCCGCTATCAGCACTTCACAACTTTATAAATCAGACATATTGCAGCATAAGTCAGATTCAATTGAAGAGATTATTACAAAGCTCACTACCGATGATGTACGTGACGCTTGTGACCTCTTTCGAGATGCTTACGATACAAACAATCAAGATGGCAGAGTTTCAATTGAAGTAGATCCAAGATTTGCAAATGACACGAAGGCGACAATCGACCAAGGTACACAACTATGGAACTTGATCGATCGTCCAAATCTTTTAATAAAGGTACCAGCCACTCTTGCTGGTTTACCTGCAATAACTCAACTAACAGCAGAAGGAATCAGCGTTAATGTTACTTTGATATTCTCGGTGAAAAGATACCAGCAAGTGCTAGCAGCGTATGCAGATGGTCTTGAAATGAGAATCGCAGCAAATAGAAGTATTAGAGAAATACACTCAGTTGCTTCATTCTTCATTAGCCGAATTGACTCTGCAGTAGATGCTTTGTTAGACAAGAATTCGGAATTACGAGGCGCAGTCGCCATATCTAATGCGATTCTTGCTTATGATGCTTTCTTAAAGTTCGAACTATCTGATAGATGGAAGAATCTCAAAATCAAAGGTTCTAATTCGCAACGTCCCTTGTGGGCCTCCACAGGAGTTAAAGATCCAAAGTACGATCCAACCCGGTATGTTATGCAACTTGTTGCAAAACAAATAGTGAATACAATGCCTGAAAATACATTGAATGCGGTTAAAGTAAACGGAGTTTTTTTAGGTGATTCCATTACGCCAAATATTGGTAAAGCAAAACAGATAATGGCAAAGCTAGCACTTGCTGGAATAGATCTAGACAAAATTACCAATGAGTTAGAACTTGATGGTGTCGAAAAATTTGAAAAATCCTGGATAGAATTGATGAATTCCGTGAACAAAATAGTAACTGGTGAGCAATGAGGCTTGTTGGCCCATTGGTGGAGCAAGTTGATTCTAAATTGATTGCAAGTTTAATCCCAATTGCTCAGCGTTTGTCTGATATGGATTCAACTATCTGGGGAGCTAATACCGAGGCTGCCAATCGATTAAATTGGGTAAATCTACCTACAGCTTCTCGTGACTTATTGCCACAATTAGATTCTCTGTCTGCTTGGGCAAGAAGTAACAATTTGACTCAAGTTGTTTTATGCGGGATGGGAGGCTCATCACTTGCACCAGAGGTGATCTCATCAACTTATAAAAAGAATTTAGTAGTGATCGATTCAACTTATCCGGGCCAGATACTTAATTCTGTTCCAAATACGCTGAAAAATTCGGTAATTGTTATTGGTTCCAAATCTGGAACCACTATAGAAACAATCTCACATCTCGATCTTTTTGTTTCACTTCTAGAAAAGGAAGGTCTGGCTGCCAAGAATCATCTGGTGATTATTACCGATCCCGGTACTGAGTTAGAGAAAACATCTAAAATATCTGGATATCGAGTTATCAATGCAGATCCTCAAGTTGGTGGAAGATTTAGCGCACTTTCCGCCTTTGGTCTAGTTCCGGCTGCACTTCTAGGAATAGATATCTCTGTTTTACTAGATGATGCGGAGGAATTATCCAATTCATTGAGTAAAGCCGACTCCCCAGCAATTATTTTAGCTGCTCTGCTATTTTCTAAGACAGATCAAATATTTAATCTTTGTGAGGAGAACTCAAACTGCCCCGGTTTATCTGACTGGATAGAACAGCTTGTTGCTGAATCAACCGGCAAAAATCAGGTTGGACGTTTGCCAGTAGTAGTGAGTAAAAAATCAGAAGCACTTGGCGGATTTTCGATTGGATTCACATCTGGTGATTTTGATGTAATTATCGAAGCTTCCCTCGGAGAACATTTCATTCTCTGGGAATGGGCCACGGTGCTGCTGTGTTACTTGCTTCAAGTTGATCCCTTCAACCAACCTAACGTTGCTGAGGCGAAGGAACGTACCGGAAAAATTCTGGCCTTGATGATCGATCAACAATTCAAAGCCGATAAACCGATTTTGGAAACTGCGAATTACTCTCTTTTTTCGAATATGAAAATCGCTCACCCATCAGATTTTTTAACATCAACTCCGGCATACTTTTCAATCATGGCTTATTTAGGAAAAGGCATCGATGATGAAGTTAAAGTTTTACGGCAACTGATATCTTTAAAAACAAGTAAGCCCGTGACATTCGGTTGGGGGCCCAGATTTCTTCATTCAACAGGCCAACTCCACAAGGGCGGGCAAATGAACGGAGCTTTTATTCAAGTAACCGCTGAGATGGTTGATGATCTAGAAATTCCAGGTAGAGGCTATAAATTTTCTCAATTGATTATGGCACAAGCTTTAGGCGATGGAGCTGCTCTGGCTGAACGAAATTTACCGGTAGTGCGAATACATCTTAAAAACACTAAAACTGGAATCGCAAAACTACTTACAGATTTTAACTAGTTACTCTTCTCCGCGGATCTTCTTCAGGGCGATATCTAGTATTTTCGTGGCTTCAGCTTCGGTACGACGTTCTTTAACATAAGCTAAATGTGTTTTATAAGGTTCATTTTTCATTGGCATTGGAGGTTTATTTTTATCTTGACCAGCTGGAAAACCACAGCGAGGACAATCCCATTCTGCCGGAACTTCTACTGTTCCATCTTCGGCAAAAGATGGTTTAGTTTCATGACCATTTGCACACCAGTATGAAACTCTAAATCGCGCAATGGATTCACCACGCTCAGCCTCACCCATTGGGCCAGCACCGACGCGACTTCCACGTATTGCACTTCCACCGGCCATGATCTCTCCTCTACTTGAATTACTACTTAAGCAACAAACTCAGAGCAATTACAGCTGCAAACCAAATACCACCAACAACGATTGTGATTCGATCTAAGTTTTTCTCTACAACAGAACTGCCTCCGTAGGTAGAGGAAATGCCGCCACCAAAAAGATCAGACAATCCAGATCCTTTACCCTTGTGAAGCAAAACCAAAATTATCATCAAGATACTAGTAAGAACCAAAATAATGGATAACGCTAAAGTCATTTATTCGCCTTTACTTAGAGTCTGGGCAGTTGTTCTACCGCCCTAGGATACTATCCCGCAATCAAAATTCAATAATTTGACCTTCAAACCTTGTTCAAAACTCGATGAAACTTAGATATCCGAGCAAATTCTTCAGGATCTAGTGATGCGCCGCCCACCAACGCACCATCAATATCAGGCTCCTTCATAATATCTAGAGTATTTATTGATTTAACCGATCCACCATAAAGAATTCGACAGTTATCAGCGATTTCATCACTTCCAATACTGCGCAACTCATTTCTTATAACGCCACAAACCTCTTGAGCATCTTCTGGGGTAGCTGTTTTGCCAGTCCCAATTGCCCAAACTGGTTCATAGGCAATAACTATCTTTTTAAGATCTGGCTTATGAAAACCCTTTAATGAATTTCTTAACTGAGATAACACGTGTTCGATGTGTGTTCCTGCTTCGCGGATTGATAAATCTTCCCCTACACACAGAATAGGTCTTAACTCATGAGCTAATGCTGCTTTAATCTTTCTATTCACCAACTGATCATCTTCTTGATGATTTGTGCGTCTTTCACTGTGTCCAACCAAAACATATGTGCAACCCAACTTTGCAAGCATGCCAGCAGATATATCACCTGTATGCGCACCAGATTCTGAAGCTGATAAATCTTGTGCGCCATAAACCAATCTCAAGCGATCGCCATCTACCAAAGTTTGAACAGAACGAATATCAGTAAAAGGAGGGATAACAACAATCTCTACCGCATCATAATCTCTGTCTTCTAATGAATAAGCCAATTTTTGTGTGACAGCGATGGCTTCCAGATGGTTTAAATTCATCTTCCAATTACCGGCAATTAATGGTTTACGCATCTGATCATCCTTAACCTAAAGCATTCAATCCTGGGAGTTCTTTCCCTTCAAGATACTCAAGAGATGCACCGCCACCAGTTGAGATATATCCGAATTGATTATCCTCGAATCCTAGTTTACGAACAGCCGCTGCCGAATCTCCCCCGCCGACCACTGCTAAACCCTTAACCTCAGTCAAAGCCTGTGCAACAACCTTTGTGCCATTGGAAAAATTCGCGAACTCAAAAACCCCCATCGGACCATTCCAAAACACAGTTTTACATTTCTTAATCTCATCCGCAAAAGCACTTGCACTAACTGGTCCGATATCAAGTCCCATCTGATCCATGGGGATTTGGTCAGATGAAACCACTGATGGCTGTGAATTTTCTGCAAACTCCTTGGCAACAACTATGTCACTCGGCAATAAGATCTTCACGCCCAAAGAATTAGCACGAAGCAACAAATCTTTCACAGTAGGAACCAAATCCGTTTCAACGAGAGATTTACCAATCTGCATTCCGTTTGCCGCAAGAAAGGTAAACACCATACCTCCACCAACAATGAGCACATCAACTTTATCTAGCAGATTTGAAATAACACCTATTTTGTCTGACACTTTTGCTCCACCTAATACCACACCATATGGTCTATCAGGATTTGAACTTAATTTCTCTAGAACCTTAACTTCATTGGAAATTAGGCTACCTGCACAGTGTGGCAACAGTCTTGCAAGTTCATAAACTGAGGCGTGCTTACGGTGAACAGCACCAAATCCATCCCCAACGTAGAAATCACCATACTCTGAAAGTTCCGTGGCAAGTTTATTTCGCAAAGCCTCATCCTTGCTAGTTTCATTTTCTAAGAAACGAATATTTTCCAACATAAGAATTTCACCCGGAGCCAAGCTTTGCGCAACATTTTTTATTCCAAGTATTTCCGTGGAGAATTTAACCTCTCGATTTAAAAGCTCACCTAGTTTTTTTGCTATTGGTTGCAGTGATAGATCAGGATTTATTTGACCTTTTGGCCGTCCTAGGTGGGCGATAACAACTATTGAGCAGTTGTTATCTAGAAGCTCCTTTATGGTGCTAAGTGAGGCAACAATTCGTCCATCATCGCCGATTACACCATTTTTAACCGGTACATTTAAATCACAACGCAGTATTACTCTTCTATTTTGCGGAATGATTTCAGAGAAGTTTTTTATACTCATCTAATCTATAAAGTTTTACCGATATATTTGATTAGATCTACTAATCTGTTTGAGTAACCCCACTCATTGTCGTACCAGCCAACAACTTTAACGGTAGTTCCAATAACTTTAGTTAGTCCAGCATCAACAATGCATGAACTTGGATCAGTAACAATGTCGGCTGAAACAATTGGATCTTCGGTATAGGTTAAAAAGCCCTTTAATGAACCCTCGCTGGCTTTTTTCAATGCTGCGTTGATTTGATCTACTGTGCATTCCCTCGCAAGCTCAACGGTTAAATCAGTGGCTGATCCAGTTGGAACTGGTACACGTAACGCATAGCCATCTAATTTTCCCTTTAACTCGGGTAATACCAATGAAATTGCTTTTGCAGCTCCAGTGGATGTTGGAATAATTGATAAGGCTGCCGCGCGAGAACGACGCAAGTCTTTATGTGGGAAATCCAAAATTACTTGGTCATTTGTGTAAGCATGAATTGTGGTCATTAAACCGCGAACAATTCCAAATTCATCATTGAGTACTTTCGCCATTGGCGCCAAACAGTTAGTCGTACATGATGCGTTTGAGATAATTTTATGCTTTGCAGAATCATATTTCTCATGATTAACGCCCATAACAATCGTAATATCTTCATCAGTAGCAGGTGCGGAGATAATAACTTTTTTTGCACCAGCAGTAATATGTTTATTTGCATCAGCTGCCTTCGTAAAGATACCTGTTGATTCAACTACGACATCAACACCGTACTTACCCCAGGGAATATTTGCAGGGTCACGTTCAGCACTTACTTGAATGGTTTTTGATCCAACTGTAATAGTTGTATCAGTGTGGCTAACTGGCATTCCCAGGCGCCCTAAAATTGAATCGTATTTAAGCAGGTGTGCAAGTGTTGCATTATCAGTCAAGTCATTGATAGCGACAATCTCAAAATCTGCGTTGGACTCCAGTGCAGCCCTTAAAAAATTCCGGCCAATTCTTCCAAACCCATTAACTCCAACTTTAATCATGACATCCTCGCTTGATAAATTATATTTAAAAAATCACAACACTGTGAGAGGAAATTATCTTACCATTTCTTAAATCTTGTTTAATTCAATAGATCTGGGCTGATGCTAGCCTCAGTATCGGGTACTCCTAATTCCCTGGCTCTCTTATCAGCCATCGCTAAAAGCCTTCGTATCCTGCCTGCAATCGCATCCTTTGTCATGGGCGGTGTAGCTAAGGATCCTAATTCTTCCAAACTAGCCTGACCGTGATTAACTCGTAATTCACCAGCTTCTTTTAAATGTGAAGGAATTTCCGATCCCAATATTTCCATCGCGCGTTGAACTCTTGCTGATGCTGCTACGGCAGCGCGTGCAGAACGCCGTAAATTCGCATCATCAAAATTAGCCAACCTATTTGCAGTTGCGCGTACTTCACGGCGCATTCTTCTTTCTTCCCATGCCAAGACAGTTTCATGCGCACCCAACCTAGTTAACAAAGCTCCGATTGCATCTCCATCTCTAATCACAACTCGGTCGACACTTCTAACTTCGCGAGCTTTTGCAGTAATTCCCAATCTTCTTGCTGCGCCAACTAACGCTAAAGCAGCTTCAGGTCCTGGACAGGTAATTTCAAGTGCTGATGAGCGGCCTGGTTCAGTCAAGGAACCATGTGCTAAGAATGCACCTCTCCAAGCAGCCTCTGAATCACAAATAGCTGCCGATACAACCTGAGGCGGTAATCCTCTAATTGGCCTGTTATTGGCATCAACTAATCCAGTTTGTCGTGCTAACGCATCACCATCTACTAAAACTCGAACTATGTATCTACTTCCCTTACGAATTCCACTTGAAGAGACAACTGATAGTTCACTCTCATGACCAAAGATTTCAGCTATATCTTTGCGTAATCTGCGGGCGCTTTGGGCCGCGTCCAATTCCACTTCGATGATTATTTTGCCTGCTGCGATATGTAATCCACCGGCAAAACGGAGTATTGAAGAAACTTCAGCTTTACGACAACAAGGCTTTGAAATGGACAACCTGCCCAATTCATCTTTAACCGCTTCTGTCATTGCCATAAATGTTCCTCCTATCGTCTATGGGATATCTAAGCAGGTATTAGCTAAAAATGTGGGCGAAAGCAGAAATTAATTTATTCTTATCATGGTGGAAATTAACAACATTATCTGCTAGGTCAAGAGTAATGACTCTGCCACCACATTTCTCTACCAACTGACTAAATCCAGGTTCTTTACCTTCAAACACTTTATCAATCAACGCAATATCAAATGTTAGATCTGGCACATGATCAAGGACCAACTGCAAATGCTCTTCGAGAGAAATACCTGAGAACTCATCGGATGTAGATTTGTCAGGCAAATTAAAAATCATAATTTTCTTTGCTGAACTATTCTTAAAGGCATCTGCTTGTTCTTTGAATAAGAAATGTGGCATAACACTGGATAGCCACGAGCCTGGACCAAATGTTATCCAGTCGGCATCAGCAATTGCTGCGATCGCCTCAGGCGTTACCTTTGGATTACTTGGAATTAGTCGAAGCTCTTTAACCTTTCCAGTTGCCACAGCAACTTGAACCTGACCTCTAACAACAGAAGCTTGGTCATGATTCTCAAATTTTCCTTCTATATCCAATGGTTCAAGTGCCATTGGTAAAACCCGACCCACAACTTTTAGTAAATCACCAATGCGATCCAGACCATTTACTAGATCTTGATTGCGATCCCACAGTGCAGTCAACAATAAATTCCCCACAGCGTGGTTATTAGTTGGACCTTCGCTTGTGAATCGGTACTGCATTATTTCTGCCCAGCTTCTTCCCCATTCATCATCGGCACACAAAGCTGCTAATGCCATTCGTAAATCTCCAGGCGGCAACGAATTAAACTCTTCCCTTAATCTTCCAGAGGAACCTCCATTATCTGCAACAGTTACTACCGCAGTTACATTCTTAGTTACATTCCTCATTGCCGATAATGTGGCAGCCAATCCGTGACCTCCACCTAGGCAAACTACTTTTGGATTTTGAAGCATCTAAATTTCTCTTCCCAAATCCCGATGTATGCCATGAGTTTGGATTCGATAATTAGAGAGATTTTTTCCATTAGCTAATCGAGTAACCAACTCCTCAGTTATTGCCACTGATCGATGCTTTCCTCCTGTACACCCAATTGCAAGAGTTAAGAATTTTCTACCTTCAGTAATGAAACCTTTAGCTAAAGTGTCAAAAAGCAATTGGTATCTCTCCAAGAATTCCTCGACATTCGCACTTTCCAAAACAGCTTTACTAACGGATTTATCCATTCCAGTTAATGGTCTCAATTTAGGGTCCCAATGAGGATTTGCTATGAACCGACAATCCATGACTAAATCTGCATCAACAGGTATCCCATACTTATAGCCAAAGGAAAGAATATTCACTTTAAGATCAACATCTGAGCTTTGGTTGAAATAATCATTTACTTTCTTTTCGAGTTGATGAATGTTTAACGCAGATGAATCAATAACTATGTCCGCTGCGTTTCTAATTTCTTGTAAACGAACACGTTCTTTGCTTATGCCGTCAAGGATTCTTCCACCGCCTTGCAAAGGATGGGGTCTTCGAGTCGACTCAAATCGGCGAACCAAAGCATCATCGGCCGCATCGACAAAAAGTATTTTTCTTGAAATTCCTTGTTCGGCCAAATCGGCAAGTGCATTTGTTAAGTCATCAAAAAAAGCTCTACCTCGAACATCAATTACTACTGCAATTTTCTGAACTGATTTTTCTACTAATTCAATTAAATCACCAACAAGGGCAGGGGGAAGATTATCGACAACATACCAACCTAAATCTTCCAAGCTATGGGCAACCGTTGATCTCCCTGCCCCGCTCATGCCAGAGATAACTAAAATTTCTGTATCACTCGTCATATGAATATCTTGCTATATCTGTCAAGCACCCAAAATTTCGCCTGTTTCAGTATCGATTTTGTTCGCATTGATTACTACTTTTAGTTGTTCAACTATCGATTTTGCCATTTTTTCGCCAATCCCTGGGATCTCAGAAATATCAGATTCAGTTGCACTACGTAAAGCAGTTACTGATCCAAAATGTGTAAGTAATGCCTTTTTCCGGGCCTCGCCTAATCCACTTAAATCATCAAGTAGAGATTCAAGCATTAACTTAGATCGTTTACTTCTATGAAAATTAATCGCAAACCGATGTGCTTCATCTCGGATCTTCTGCAATAAGTACAAAGCCTCGCTATGCCTTGGGAAAATTACTGGTTCACTATTGTTTGGTAACCACACCTCTTCCAGTCGTTTTGCTAAGCCGCACAATGCAACATCTGTGATTCCTAGATCTTGTAAAGCTTTCGCAGCAGCATTCACCTGAGGCTTACCGCCATCTACAACAACTAATTGAGGAGGATAAGCAAATTTTGGCCGCGTACCACCTGCAATCTTTGAATCAACAAGATCTACATCTTTTTCTTCCAGATATCTCTTAAACCGCCGCGTAATTACGTGATACATCGCTTTTGTATCATCAAAATCTAAGTCATCGGATATTGAGAACCTTCGATAATCACTCTTTTTTGGTTGACCATCTTCAAACACAACCATTGAAGCTACCATTGATGTTCCTTGAATATTAGACACATCAAAACATTCAATCCTAAGCGGTAGTTCTACCAACTCAAGCTGCTCTGCTATTTCAGCCAGAGCTGATCCACTAACCGCAGCATCATTAGCCCTTTTACTTAAATACTGTATTAACGATTGATTGGCATTTCTTTTCACCATTTGCACTAAATCAAATTTTTCACCCCGTGAAGGCTGCATTAACTCAACAGATTTCCCACGCTTCTCACTTAACCAAGTTTCAAGCACCTCATGATCAACTGGTAAAGAATCAACTAGTATCTCGCTGGGAGGAATACTGTCTCCATAAACTTTTCCTATCAATGCCGAGATTATTGATTCATCTTCGAGTAAATTGGCGCGATCAATAATCCAAGATCGTGAACCAGTAATTCTTCCAGATGAAATAATAAATTGCGATAATGCAGCATGCGTGATCTCTTCATGTATAGCTAGTACGTCAGCATCAATATTCTGGTTCAAAAAACGATCTGTAGATTCAAATGCTTTATTTATTGCTTCAAGCTGATCGCGTAATTTTGCAGCACGCTCATACTCCTGCATATTTGAAGCAACTTTCATTTCCTCTTCAATTCGTAATGATATTTCTTCAGGAGACTTTTCTAAGAATGATGCCAAATCCGTTGCTAATTTCCTATGCTCAGATTGGTCTACCCATTCCACACATGGTGCTACACATTTACCAATATCACCTAGCAAGCACTGTCGTTTATTTCTTTTAGCAGTTTGAAAATTAGATTCACTGCAAGTTCTCACAGGGTAAATCTTGATAAGGGTTTCAAATGTGCTTCGCAAAGCCCAGGCATGCGAATACGGTCCAAAGTATTTGACACCTGCAATTTTCTTTGCCCTGGATATGAACAATCGTGGATATTCAGAATTCAAATCTATCGCTAAATATGGATATGACTTATCATCCTTGAACTGCACATTGAAATCTGGGCTATATTGCTTTATCCATGTGAACTCCAACTGAAGTGCCTCTACTTCAGTGTTAACAACTGTCCAATCAACCCGAACTGCAGTGTTTACCATTCTTCGAGTTTTTATTTGTAAATTGCTGCCAAAATAGGAGTTAAGTCGATTTTTTATGTTCTTAGCTTTACCCACATAAATAATCTTGTCGTTCTTATCAAAGAACCGATACACACCAGGATCATTCGGAAGGTTGGTAGGTCGGTAGCTTTTTGGATCACTCATGGGTTATTTCTTAAGCGCGTTGGCTAGAAACTTTCCGGTATAACTCTTTTGGTTTTTAACAATATCTTCCGGGCGTCCTTCTGCAACAACTAAACCGCCACCGGATCCACCTTCTGGGCCAAGATCTATTACCCAATCAGCACATTTAATTACATCTAGATTATGTTCGATGACGATAACGGTGTTACCTGTATCCACTAATCGATTCAAAACCAAAAGCAGCTTTCTCACATCCTCAAAATGCAAACCGGTTGTAGGTTCATCAAGTACATAAATAGTGCGTCCAGTAGAGCGGCGTTGTAACTCTGTTGCCAGTTTTACGCGCTGAGCTTCTCCTCCAGAAAGCGTCGGGGCTGATTGACCCAACCTGACATATCCAAGACCAACATCGCACAAGGTTGTAAGAAATCTTGCTATAGCTGGGACAGATTCAAAGAACTTACTTGCCTCTTCAATCGGCATATCTAAAACTTGAGCAATTGTTTTTCCCTTGTAGTGCACCTCTAAAGTTTCACGGTTATATCTTGCTCCATGGCAAACTTCACAAGGCACATAAACATCTGGGAGGAAATTCATTTCGATGGTTATAGTTCCGTCGCCAGAGCAGTTTTCACACCTGCCACCTTTAACATTGAAAGAGAAACGGCCTTGTTGGTAACCTCTGACTTTAGCTTCACTAGTTTCTGCAAACAAAGCGCGCACCTTGTCAAAAACACCTGTGTATGTTGCGGGATTAGAACGCGGAGTTCGACCAATTGGCGATTGGTCCACATGAACTACCTTGTCTAATTGGTCAAGACCAGTAATAGTTCTATGGCGACCAGGAACAATCCTTGCTCCGTTTAATTTGTTAGCCAAAACTGAGTACAAAATGTCATTAACCAGAGTTGATTTTCCAGATCCGCTAACACCGGTTACGGCGATAAATGCAGCAAGCGGGAATGTCACATCAATATTCTGTAAATTATTCTCCTTAGCATCCTTAACAGTTAGAGATTTTTTCATGTCTATTGCTCTACGTTTTTTAGGAATTGCAATGACTGATTTGCCTGATAGATATGCACCAGTTATAGATTCTTTGCTCGCAATCAGATCTCCATAACTTCCAGAAGATACAACTTTGCCACCGTGCTCGCCTGCGCCAGGTCCGATATCTACAATCCAATCAGCAGTTCGAATCGTGTCTTCATCATGTTCAACCACAATCAACGTATTACCTAAGTCTCTAAGCCTTGTTAAAGTTTCAATCAATTTCCGGTTATCACGTTGATGTAATCCAATACTTGGTTCATCGAGCACATACAAAACTCCTGTTAACCCAGAACCGATTTGAGTAGCAAGACGAATTCGCTGGGCCTCGCCACCAGATAATGTGGCTGCAGGTCGGGCTAAAGATAGATAATCTAGACCGACATCTAGTAAAAATCCCAAGCGTGCATGAACCTCTTTAAGCACTCGTTCGGCAATTTTTTTCTCTCGAGCTGTCAGAGATATCTCTTTAAGAAATACTGCGCATTCAGCGATTGAGTAATCACAGATCTGCGCAATGTTTTTACCACCGAGCGTTACAGCAAGTACTTCAGGTTTTAACCTACTCCCCTTACATGAAGGACATGGAGTTTCCCGCATATATGCCTCATATTTATCGCGGCTGTAATCACTGTCTGTTTCACCATGGCGACGATGGATAAACGGAATAACTCCTTCGAAACCCGTTGAATAATTCCTTACGCGACCATAACGATTTTTGTATTTAACATGCACTTCATAATCCCAGCCATTTAAGATTGCACCTTTTGCCTTCTCAGATAATTTCTTCCACGGAACCGTTAACGAAAACTTTAAATCAGCAGATAAACCTTCGAGCAAGCGCAGAAAATACTCTGAAGATTGACCACCTGACCAAGGCGCAATTGCACCATCATCAATTGATAAAGAATCATCGGGAATGATCAATTCTTCATCTACCTCAAGTTTTGTTCCTATACCAGTGCATTCAGGGCAGGCTCCAAATGGAGAGTTGAAAGAAAACGAACGTGGCTCTAACTCCTCAAAAGATAGCTCGCATTCATGGCAAGCCATATGCTCACTAAATGATTTTTCTTTATCTGGTGAATCTTTTTTAGCATCCACGAAATCAAGAATGACTAAACCACTTGCAAGTTTCAGTGCCGTTTCGATCGAATCGGTGATTCTTGATTTGCTTTCAGATTTCACGCTTAAACGATCAACAACAACCTCAATTGTGTGTTTCTCTTGTTTCTTTAGTTTTGGCACTTCGGAAATCTGATATGTAGTGCCATCAACTCTAACTCTGGAATAACCCTGTGTTGTGAAATCTTTGAACAGGTCCAGGAACTCTCCCTTTCTTGCCCGAATTACGGGAGCCAAAACTTGGAATTTTAATCCTTCTTCCATTTGCAATATCTGATCCACGATGTTTTGTGGAGTTTGCTTGGCAATCGCTTTTCCACATTTTGGACAGTGAGGCTTACCCGCTCTTGCAAAAAGTAACCGTAAATAATCATAAACTTCAGTAATAGTTCCAACTGTTGATCTTGGGTTTCTGTTGGTGGACTTTTGATCAATTGAAACCGCTGGAGATAGTCCCTCAATAAAATCAACATCAGGCTTATCCATTTGACCAAGAAATTGTCGAGCATAAGCTGAAAGTGATTCAACATATCTACGTTGGCCTTCAGCAAATATCGTATCGAAAGCCAAAGATGATTTTCCGGAACCGGATAAACCTGTAAAAACGATAAGCGAGTTTCGAGGCATATCAAGGGAAACATTTTTTAAGTTGTGCTCACGGGCACCGCGAACTATTAAGCGATCATTCATCAATTGCCTGCCTCGTGCATTCCCTTTAGCTCTCGCTTTAGTTCTCTTATTTCATCTCTTAATCTAGCCGCTAATTCAAAACTTAACTCAGAGGCTGCCAATTTCATTTGATCTGTAAGAGACTCAATCAACGCAATTAGCTCCTGTTTAGGAAGTGATTGGGCATTCTTCAGATTAACCCCACTAGTAAAACCGATTTTCTTGGTTTTTGCTGACAATTCCTCTGTGTCATCTACCTCTTTAGTGATCAAATCTGTGATGTCTGCAATCTTCTTGCGCAGCGGAGTTGGATCAATCCCGTGTTCAAGATTATAGGCAACCTGCTTGGCTCGCCTCCTATTTGTTTCATCAATTGCTTTGGCCATTGATTTTGTAATGTTGTCGGCATACATATGAACTTCGCCTGAAACATTTCGTGCTGCTCGCCCAATCGTCTGAATCAACGAAGTTGCAGATCTTAAGAATCCCTCTTTATCAGCATCTAAAATTGCAACCAATGAAACTTCTGGTAGATCCAAGCCTTCTCTAAGAAGATTTATTCCTATTAATACATCGTATTCACCAGTTCGTAACTCTCTAAGTAATTCAACTCTTCGCAAGGTATCAACTTCAGAATGTAGATATCTAACCTTAACGCCCATCTCCAGCATGTAATCAGTTAGATCTTCAGACATTTTTTTGGTTAAAGTTGTTACTAATACTCTTTCATTCTTCTCTGCCCTAATTCTAATTTCGGCAATCAAATCATCAATTTGCCCTTTTATTGGTTTTATGACAATTTTTGGGTCCACCAAACCAGTTGGTCTAATGACTTGTTCAACTACATCATTATTTGTTTTTTCAAGTTCATATTTTCCTGGAGTAGCAGATAAGTAAACTTTTTGGCCACATCTATCTAAAAACTCAGCAAATTTCAGAGGGCGATTATCCATTGCACTTGGTAAACGAAATCCATGTTCTACTAAAGTGCGTTTTCTTGCAGCGTCACCCTCATGCATAGCTCCTATCTGGGGAACAGTCACATGAGATTCATCGATAACTACTAGAAAATCTTCTGGGAAGTAATCCAACAAACAATTAGGCGCTGATCCCTCTGCTCGGCCATCAAGATGCCTTGAATAGTTCTCGATCCCTGAACAAAAACCAAGTTGTTTCATCATCTCAATATCAAAGGTAGTTCGCATCTTTATTCGCTGTGCTTCAAGTAATTTGCCTGAGCGCTCAAACTCATCTACGCGCTTTTCCAGTTCAGACTCAATTTCCTTTATCGCTCTCTCCATAGTTTCTGGACCTGCTGCGTAATGAGTTGCTGGGAAAACGTACATCTCAGTTTCATCACGAATAATCTCTCCAGTTAACGGATGTAGAGTCATGATCTTCTCAATTTCATCGCCAAACATTTCAATTCTTAAAGCTAACTCTTCATACATGGGAATGATCTCGATAGTATCTCCGCGCACTCGGAATGTTCCTCGCTCAAACGCCATGTCATTTCTCTTGTATTGAATATCAACAAATTTTCTAAGTAATGTATTGCGATCTATGGAATCTCCAATTTTTAACTTAACCATTCGATCTATGTATTCCTGTGGCGTGCCAAGACCATAAATACAAGAGACTGTTGCAACTACAATTACATCGCGCCTAGTTAACAGTGAATTTGTGGCAGAGTGTCGCAATCTTTCTACTTCATCGTTTATAGATGAGTCTTTTTCAATAAAGGTGTCTGTTTGAGGAACGTAGGCTTCGGGTTGATAGTAGTCATAATATGAAACAAAGTACTCAACCGCGTTATTAGGTAGTAACTCTTTAAACTCATTTGCCAATTGGGCAGCCAATGTTTTATTGGGAGCAATTACTAAAGTTGGTCTTTGCACTTGTTCTATCAACCAAGCTGTAGTCGCAGATTTACCTGTTCCAGTTGCTCCTAGAAGCACAACATCCTGTTCACCTTTTGCTAAACGTGATACCAGTTCGGCAATTGCGGTTGGTTGATCACCGGCAGGAACATAATCACTGATTACCTGAAAAGGTTCAACTCTTCGAGTTAGGTCGGAGATTGGGCGCATTATTTACTCTTTAGCTTGGACTGAAGTTGCTCCCATATTTTCTCAACTTGCGGCAATAACTCTTTTTCGCTTTCATTATTTTGAATTATTGAATCCGCAATCTTCTCCCGAGCTGCATCACTGACCTGAGATTTCATTCGGTTGTGAATTTGCTCCTGGGTATACCCCTTAGCTAAAAGCCTTGCGATTCGCTTATCTTCGGAGGTTGATACGGCAATTACATGGTCAAAGTTGTATTCATATTTGGACTCAACCAATAAAGGTATCTGGTTTATCACAATCATCTGATCACCTGATTTTGCGACAATATCGGCGAAGGCTTTGCGGATTAAGGGGTGGGTGATTTGCTCAAGATTCTTTCGCTTTGCTGGATCTTTAAAAATAATCTCAGCCAGCAAGGATCTATTTATTTCACCATTTTTTAGAATTTCATCCCCAAATAAAGTAACTATTTGTTCAAAACCCGAACTGCCTCTTTCTACCACCTCGCGAGCAAGTTGATCAGAATCCACAACCACCGCACCTAACTGCTGGAATAACTCACCCACAGTTGATTTACCGGATCCAATACCCCCGGTTAAGGCGACGATTAACATAAGTTAAACCCTACACAATAAAAAAAAGGCCCCAGATTTCTGGGGCCATAGTTGATAATGATTACTCCGCAGCTGGAGCGGCTGCGTCAGCGGCCTTAGCCTCAGCCTTCTGCTTTTTGTGAGCCATAAAGCGTGATTGGGCTTCTGCGTATTGACGCTCCCACTCTTCACGTTGGCTTTCAAAACCTGGTTTCCATTCCTGAGTTTCAGGATCAAAACCTTCTGGATAAATAAAGTTTCCTGCTGCATCGTAACGAGCTGGCATTCCGTATTGAGTTGGATCAAAGGCTTCAATTTCAACCTCTTGGCCTTCATTAGCTTGCTTCAAAGATAAAGAGATACGGCGACGCTCTAAATCAATATCAATAATCTTTACAAACAACTTGTCTCCAACCTGAACAACCTGCTCAGGAATTTCAACATGTCTTTCGGCTAACTCTGAGATATGTACTAGACCTTCAATGCCTTCAAAAACTTTGATAAATGCACCGAATGGCACCAACTTAGTAACTTCACCTGGAACTACCTGATTAATTGTGTGAGTTCTAGCGAATGCTTGCCATGGATCTTCTTGCGTAGCCTTCAAAGAAAGTGATACGCGCTCTCTCTCAAAATCTACTTCAAGTACTTCAACGGTAACTTCATCGCCTACTTCTACAACCTCTGATGGATGATCGATGTGCTTCCATGAAAGTTCAGATACGTGAACTAAGCCATCTACTCCGCCAAGATCAACGAAAGCACCAAAATTAACAATTGATGAAATCACGCCAGAACGTACCTGGCCCTTTTGAAGTTGATTTAGGAATGTGGTTCTAGAAGCTGATTGAGATTGTTCTAGGAAAGCGCGACGAGACAAAACTACGTTGTTACGGTTTTTATCTAATTCAATAATTCTGCACTCTACTTGTTGGCCGATATATGGAGTTAGATCTCTTACTCGTCTCATTTCTACCAATGATGCAGGCAAGAAACCACGAAGACCGATATCTACAATTAGTCCGCCCTTAACAACTTCAATAACAGTTCCGGTAACAACTTCATCGCGCTCTTTTTTACCTTCAACATCGCCCCATGCTTGTTCATATTGGGCGCGCTTCTTAGAAAGAATTAAGCGACCTTCTTTATCCTCTTTTTGTAAAACTAAAGCCTCTACTCGATCTCCTACTTTTACTAATTCGCTTGGGTCAACATCATGTCGGATTGATAATTCACGAGATGGAATAACGCCTTCGGTTTTATAACCAATATCAAGTAAAACTTCTTCACGGTCAATTTGAACTACTATTCCAGAGACTAGATCACCATCATTAAAATTCTTGATTGTGCCTTCGATAGCGGCTAAGAAATCTTCTGCAGATCCAACATCATTTACAGCAATTTGAGAGGGTGTCATTAGGTAGGTGTACTCCGGGTAAAACAACTAGTAGGGACAGGGACGGGCAAGAGTACTTTCCAACGCAGGTAGGGGTCAAACTGGTCAGATTCAGATTGGGTTTACCAGTAGAAACTGGCAAGAATCATCAAAGTGGGCCTGCAAATTACCTCATTTCTGACCCCCGTGGCCTTTTTGGGGATCTGATTTGAATCTGTTTAATTAGGTTTACGTCAAATAAAAATCAAGGTTGAATATTTAGTGAGCCGCCGCATCCCAACTTTTACCAATTCCAATATTCACATCTAAAGGTACGCGAAGCTTGAAAGCGTTAGACATCTGTTCCTTAACGATCCTAGATAGGTCAGCGCTCTCTCCTCGCGCAACTTCTAGAATCAGTTCATCATGAACCTGTAAAAGCAATCTTGATTTTAGATTCAACTGTTTAATATGACTGTCCACATTAAGCATTGCTATCTTAATAATATCTGCAGCTGAACCTTGGATAGGGGCGTTAAGAGCTGCTCTCTCTGCGATTTCTCTCCGTTGTCGATTCTCATGATTCAAGTCAGGTAAGTATCTTTTTCGTCCTAATATGGTTTCTGTGTAGCCCTTATCGCGAGCCTCAACTACAACAGTTTTTAAATAATCTCGTATTCCACCGAATCTTTCAAAATACTTACTCATAAGTTCACTTGCTGCATTTGGGTCAATATCTAATTGTTGGGCCAAGCCAAATGAAGACAAACCGTATGCCAAACCGTATGACATTGCCTTAATAGTTCGCCGCATTTCAGAATCAACTTCATTTTTTTGAACACCAAATACTTGCGATGCAACAGTTGAGTGTAAATCCTCCCCTGATTCGAAAGCAGAAATTAAACCCTTATCATCTGAGAAATGAGCCATAATCCTCATTTCAATTTGAGAATAATCAGCGGTTAGCAATTCGGCAAAAGGATATTGAGGAATGAAGCAATCACGAATCCCTCGTCCCTCTTCTGTTCTTACCGGGATGTTCTGCAGATTTGGTTCTGTTGAGGATAGCCGTCCAGTCGCCGCTACGGTCTGCTGAAAATTTGTGTGAATTCTTCCCTTCGCATCAGTTGTACCAATTAATCCATCAATAGTTGTGAGCAATTTACTAGTTTCCCTAATCCTCAAAAGATGTTTCAGCAAAGGGTGTTTGGTTTTAGACAACAACCATTCCAAACTTTCAGCATCAGTTGTGAAGCCTGTTTTAATCTTCTTAGTTTTTGGAAGTTTTAACTCATCGAAAAGAATTGCCTGCAATTGCTTAGGCGATCCAACATTAAATTCTCTGCCAGCTTCCCGATATGCAGATTGAGTTTCCAAGGAAACGATTCCCGAAAAATGATCAGACAAATCTGACAATTTCTTTGTGTCCACTCCTATTCCCACTTCTTCCATTTCGGAAAGCAACAAGAGGGTTGGTTGTTCAAGCTCTAGATACAGGTTCTGCATTTCCTTACTTTCAATTTCAGATTGCAGAATGGAATGAATTTGTAATATCCATGATGCACTCAAAGGTTCGAAATCGGAGAATAAATCTGCAGAATTAGAATTAACACCCAATAATCTTTCCGACAAATCCAACAACCCCAAATTTCTATTTCCTGGGTTTACTAAATAAGCCAGCAATTCAATATCTGCTTTTAATCCCAGCATTCCCAAAATTTTGATTGCAGGTTTGGCGCCATGGACATACTTTGCCAATTTTTTGTTCTCAATCCATTTTCCGATTTTCTCAGATTTAACTAAAATAACTTCATTTGTTGAGAGCGCTACAGAATACTCTTGTAGTTTGTTTTCTAGAAAGTGAAACGAAACAGCCACTGGAAGCTCATGGGTTGAAAGTAAATCTTCCAACGCTTCTGAGTTTAACTCTCTAACCTGTATTGGTATTTCTTTAACCTCTACTTGCCCTTTTTGCGGCAAGGATTTAACTCTCTCTCGCAATGCTTTAATCTCTAATTTCTCAAAGAACTTACCAATTAAATCTGCATTAAATCCATCCCAATTCAGCTCTGGTATGTCTATTGGCAATTCCAAATCATCCAATAAATGAGTCAGTTCTCGATTCAATTTTATCGAATCAATATTTGCTCGTAATGACTCCCCTACTTTGCCGGTGATATCACTTGCGTGCTCTAACAGATTACTTAGTGATCCGTAATCTGCAATCCATTTAGTTGCAGTTTTTTCACCAACCCCGGGAACTGATGGCAGATTATCGCTAGGGTCCCCTCGCAATGCTGCGAAATCTGGATACTGAGTCGGAGTTAGCCCATATTTTTCAAAGACTGCATTTGGTGTCATCCGAGACATTTCTGTAACACCTTTCTTGGGATACAAAACTGTAGTTTGATCATTCACCAACTGGAAGGAATCGCGATCTCCAGTGCAAATCAAAACCTCAAAACCTTGAGCCTCTGCCTTCTTTGCAAAAGTGGCAATAATGTCATCTGCCTCAAAACCTGGTAGTTCAAAATGCTTTATTGCAAAACAATCTACCATTTCATTGATATGAGACATTTGGGATCTAAATTCATCTGGCGTGCTTGCTCGATTCGCTTTATATTCAGGAAATTTCTCAGTACGAAAGGTTTTGCGAGAGACGTCAAAAGCAATGGCAATGTGAGTTGGTTTTTCTTCCTTAATTAGATTGATCAGCATAGAAGCGAAACCATAAACAGCATTGGTTGGCTGCCCATCAGAGGTTTTAAAATTATCAACCGGCAGGGCAAAAAAAGCCCGATATGCCATGGAATGACCATCTATAAGCAATAATCGCTTTGTAGCATCACTCATATTGGGATTCTAATTGCCCCAACAGGATAAACTTCAGAACATGAGCGATTATTTGGAGATTATTCGACAACGAGGTTCAGGTGCCTTAGATAAGAAAATGGGCATTGAAATAACTGAGGCCTCACCCAACAGATTAGTTGGAACTATGCCGGTTGAAGGTAATACCCAACCGATTGGCCTCTTGCATGGTGGCGCCAATGTGGTTCTAGCCGAGAGTTTAGGTTCGATTGGAACTCAACTGCATGCAGGTCCAAATCGAAGAATTGTTGGGGTTGATATAAATGCAACCCATCATAAATCTGCAACTTCAGGAATCGTTACAGCTGTTGCGACGGCGGTCACGCTAGGAAAAACTCTATGCTGTTATGAAGTAGAGATTACTAATGACAAAGGCGAACGAACCTGTAGCGCAAGAATAACCTGCCTAATTCTGGCAGAGCGGTAATCAACGATCCGGAGCTGACTCCGGAGATATAACGGCTTGAGCTACCTGTTTCATTGAAATTCTTCTATCCATTGCAGTTTTTTGGATCCAGTTGAAACTTTCAGGTTCTGATAAATTCATCGCTTTCATAAGAATACCTTTTGCACGATCAATAATCTTTCGAGTTTCCAATCGATCATATAGATCTGCAACCTCTGACTCAAGAGATTTCATTTGTCGATGTCTACTTATGGCAATTTCTATTGCCGGTAAAAGGTCATTGATCGAGAATGGTTTAACAACATATGCCATTACTCCAGCATCACGTGCTCTTTCAATTAAATCCCTTTGACTAAACGCTGTGAGCATTAATACTGGAGCGATCGAAATTATTTGCTCAGCTGCAGTAATTCCATCCATTTCTGGCATTTTCACATCCAAAATTGCAAGATCAGGTTTATGCAGCTTTGCCAACTCAACTGCAACTGCCCCATTTTCAGCTTGCGCAACAACTTCATAGCCAGATTCAGTTAGCATCTCAACTAAATCTAATCGAATAATAGTTTCATCCTCGGCAACTAAGATGCGTAATTTTTCTGCTTTGTTATTCATGTGCCTCGAGTCGGATTCGAACCGACACTATACGGTTTTTGAGACCGTCCTCTCTACCGTTGGAGTACCGAGGCGGAAGAGGTATGTAGTTTATAGTGGAAAGGTTTTATTGCTAAATTACTTGCGATAAGCGGGGGCAACCCCAGATACTGCATCACCAATTTTGTGAACACGCATTGCGTTGATTGAACCAGGAATTCCAGGTGGTGAACCGGCAACGATCAATACTAAATCACCAATATTTACACGTTTTGAATTAATCAAAATAGTATCAACTTGCATAACCATCTCATCAGTATGATTCACAACTGAAGTCAACATGGACTCCACTCCCCAGGACAGTGCCAAACGATTATATGTACCTGAATCTGGCGTAAGTGCAAGCATCGGGATTGGTGAACGCAATCGGGACATTCTTCGAGCAGAATCACCACTTTGAGTAAATGCGACTAAATATTTAGCTCCAACTGTAAGTCCTACCTCTGTTGCAGCCTTTGTAATTGCACCACCTTTAGTAGCAGGTGAATGTTTCAGTGGTGGAATTTGATCAAGTGCAATCTCTTCAGTTCTCTCAATTATTCTTGCCATGATTTTTACCGATTCAATTGGAAAATCTCCGACACTGGTTTCACCAGAAAGCATCAAGGCATCAGCGCCGTCTAAAACAGCATTTGCGCAATCTGTTGCTTCCGCCCTAGTTGGTTGTGAATTGCTAATCATTGAATCCAACATTTGGGTCGCAACAATTACGGGTTTTGCAGACTCCCTTGCCAAAGTAATGCAACGTTTTTGAACCATTGGTACATCTTCAATTGGAAGTTCAACGCCCAAATCACCTCGCGCAACCATAATACCGTCGAAGGCATCAACTATTTCTTGAAGATTCTCAACTGCTTGCGGTTTTTCAATCTTGGCAATAATCGGAAGGCGAACACCAATTTCATCCATAACTTTATGAACATCGTTAACATCTTTTGCATTTCTAACAAATGACAAAGCAATGAAATCAACTCCTGCTTTTAAAGCCCATTTGAGATCTGCAATATCTTTCTCAGACATAGCAGGTACAGAGACAGCAACCCCTGGCAGATTGATACCCTTGTTATTACTTACTGCGCCGGGTTGAATAACTTTGGTGACAACATCATTTCCTTTTACTTCAATAACCTCTACCGTAACTTTTCCGTCATCAATCATGATTTTATCCCCGGTACGGCAATCCCCAGGTAAACCTTTATAAGTAGTGCCAACTCTTTCCTTGGTTCCTTCAATTTCCTCTGTGGTGATAACAAATATGTCGCCCTTGGCTAAATCATGAGGTTCATTTTTGAATCTCCCTAGCCGTATTTTTGGTCCCTGCAAATCCACTAATACTGCAACAGCTTTATTTGATTTTTTAGCAACCGTACGAACATTATCCAAACGAGTTTGATGTTCTGCGTGAGCGCCATGAGATAGATTCAACCGTGCCATGTTCATACCAGCATCGACCAATTCGGTAATTTTCTCAATTGATTCCACGGCTGGACCGATGGTGCAAACTATTTTCGCGCGACGCATGATAAAAACCTTAAACCATCAATGGACGTGCAGTCGGTTCAATTGGAAAAGGCAACTGCGTGTTTCCAGTCAGGTACTTATCAACGGATGAAGCCGCGCTGCGGCCTTCAGCAATCGCCCAAACTATTAGGGATTGACCGCGTCCTGCATCACCGCAAACAAAGACTCCGTCGGCTGAGGTGGCATAGCTTTCATCCCGAGCAATATTCCCCCGATCATCAAGATCTACTTCAAGTTGGGTTAAAAGCTCTGTTTTTTCTGGACCTGTGAAACCAAGTGCAAGAAATACTAGATCTGCTGGAATAATTTTTTCACTATTGGCAACTGGTTCAAACTTACCATCAATGAGTTTAGTTTCGATCAGTTTAATCCCAGATAAATTACCTTCTTTATCCTTTAAAAATTCCTGAGTTGAAACGGAATAAACTCGCTCACCTGCTTCTTCATGCGCACTGCTTACTCGATAAATCATCGGATAAGTTGGCCATGGTTGATTACCTGGTCGCTCTTGCGTTGGGCGAGGCATAATTTCAATCTGCGTAACCGATTTAGCTCCCTGACGAATTGCAGTACCGAGACAATCTGCTCCAGTATCACCGCCACCTAAGATCACTACATTTTTTCCAGCAGCATTTATCTCAGGAGTATCTTCTAATTCTCCTAATGCTTGTTTATTGCCCCACGGTAAATACTCCATGGCTTGGTACACACCCTTCGCTTCGCGGCCTGGGATATTTAAATCACGCCAATTAGTAGCTCCGATTGCCACTACCACTGCATCATATTTACTCCGCAAAGCTGATCCAGTTATATCCTTTCCAACATTTACATTGGTTCTAAATCTAGTTCCTTCTTGTTCCATCTGATAAAGACGTCGATCCACAATAGATTTCTCCATTTTAAACTCAGGGATTCCATAACGTAGCAATCCTCCAATTTTGTCCGCACGCTCATAAACGGCCACTGTATGACCTGCTCTAGTTAACTGCTGCGCAGCTGCTAAACCTGCGGGGCCAGAGCCAATAACCGCAACTGTTTTGCCTGTTAAGCGATCTGGAATTAGTGGAACGATTCTTTTTTCTAAAAACGCCTCCTCGATAGTTCGCAACTCAACTTGCTTAATGGTTACCGCTTCGGCGTTGATTGCAACCACACACGCAGTTTCGCAGGGGGCAGGGCACAATCTGCCGGTGAACTCTGGAAAATTGTTGGTTGCATGCAGTCGATCGATTGCCTCAGGTTTTTCGCCTCGCCAGATTAAATCGTTCCACTCCGGAATCAGATTCCCTAGCGGACAGCCTTGGTGACAAAATGGAATTCCACAATCCATGCAGCGGCCAGCCTGTTTTTGAAGATGAGAAAATTCCTGTTCTTGGTAAACCTCTTTCCAATCTTTAATTCTTACATCAACTGGACGTCGTTTTGGAAGCTCACGTGGAGTATTGATAAAGCCCTTTGGATCAGCCACTGATAGCCGCCATAACTGCGCTTTCAACTGGTAAACCTTCGCGCTGCGCTTTCGCCATTACTTCTATTACGCGAGCGTAATCCCTGGGCATAATTAAGGTGATTCGATTTTTGCTCTTATCCCAGTCCTTAAGTAGTTCATGCGCTACTTTAGAACCAGTTTCAGTGAAGAATTTCGAAATGCTTGTTTTGACAAACTCTTCGTACTTATCGGTCAGCGTAAGTAAATCAACCATCTCTGTATTTACTAGGGCAGGATCTAAATCTAAAACAAATGCCATTCCACCCGACATTCCAGCAGCAAAATTACGACCAGTTTTACCAAGCACAAGAACTGTTCCTCCGGTCATATATTCACATCCATGATCGCCAACTCCCTCAACAACTGCGTGAGCCCCGGAATTTCTGACACAAAACCTTTCGCCAACTTTGCCACTTATTAATAGCTCACCTGATGTAGCCCCGTACCCAATTACATTTCCAGCAATGACATTTTCTCCGGAGGCAAAACCGGCTCGTTCATCTGGGCGAATGATTACTCGTCCGCCTGACAAACCTTTACCGACATAATCATTGCTATCGCCATAAAGTCTTAAAGTTAATCCTGGTGGAATAAATGCTCCAAAAGATTGTCCGGCAGAGCCATGAAAAGTTATATCAATAGTGTCCGATGGCAATCCAGTGCCGCCAAATTTTCTGGTAATTTCAGTACCAAGCATTGTTCCAACAGTTCTATTTACATTTCTAACCGGCATTTCAATTCTTACCTCTTTAGAGTTTTCAAGGGCTTCTTTGGCCAAGGTAATCAACTCATTATCTAAGGCATTTTCTAGGCCATGGTTCTGCGTTATGGTATTTCTACGAGCTGCGCCTTTTTCGGGTGCAATCAATATTGGCGCCAAATCTAAACCGTTGGCCTTCCAGTGACTTACTGCCGCATTGGTATCTAGTAATTCAACTTGTCCAATTGCATCTTCAAGTTTTTTGAATCCAAGTTGCGCTAATAATTCTCTTACCTCTTCAGCAATATACTCAAAGAAAGTTTCCACGAACTCTGGCTTACCGTTGAATTTCTTGCGCAGCTCTGGATTCTGAGTAGCTACCCCAACTGGACAGGTATCTAAATGACAGACCCGCATCATTACGCATCCAGATACAACCAATGGCGCGGTTGCAAAACCAAATTCTTCAGCACCTAGTAAAGCTGCTATCAAAACATCTCGGCCAGTTTTCATTTGACCATCAACTTGCAGAACTATTCGATCTCGAAGACCATTAAGCATCAATGTTTGTTGTGTTTCTGCAAGTCCTAACTCCCAAGGTGCACCCGCGTGCTTTAAGGATGTTAATGGCGAGGCACCCGTTCCGCCATCATGGCCTGAAATCAAAACAACATCTGCATGTGCTTTGCTTACTCCAGCAGCAACAGTTCCAACACCAACCTCAGCAACTAATTTGACGTGAATACGAGCTTGATCATTGGCATTTTTTAGATCATGAATCAACTGAGCCAAATCTTCAATTGAGTAAATATCATGGTGCGGTGGTGGTGAGATTAATCCAACACCAGGAGTTGAATATCTAACTTTTGCAATCCACGGATAAACCTTGTTTCCGGGCAGTTGTCCGCCCTCGCCAGGTTTTGCACCCTGAGCCATTTTGATTTGAATATCATCAGCATTAACAAGGTATTCACTTGTAACACCAAATCTTCCGCTTGCAACTTGCTTTATTGCTGAGCGACGCAGATCTCCATTTTGATCAACAATGTTTCGGGCTGGATCTTCTCCGCCTTCGCCAGTATTTGATTTTCCACCAATTCGATTCATTGCAATTGCTAAAGTTTCATGAGCCTCTTGTGAGATAGATCCATAAGACATCGCCCCCGTAGCGAATCTTTTCAAAATTTCAGAAACTGGTTCAACTTCATCGATCGGAATTGGAGTTCTTACGCCTTGCTTCAAAGTTAGTAAACCCCGCAATGTCATTAATCGTTTGGATTGATCGTCAACTCTTGTTGTATACCTTTTGAATACATCAAAACGTTTTGATCTAGTTGCATGCTGAAGGGTAAATACAGTTTCTGGATCGAAAAGGTGAGGTTCACCCTCTCGTCGCCATTGATACTCACCACCAATTTGTAACTTCTTTGAACCTGGAATCCCACCCCCAGGTGGATAGGCAATGTGATGGCGTTTAATGGTTTCCTGGGCAATGATTTCAATCCCAACACCACCAAGACGTGAAGTAGTCCCAACAAAATACTCCTCGATTACTTCATTAGATAGACCAATAGCTTCAAAAATTTGTGCACCCGTATATGAGGCAATCGTGGAGACACCCATCTTTGACATAACTTTTAGAACTCCCTTGCCCAAGGATTTAATTAAATTTCTGACAGCCTTTTCAGGTGTAATTCCTGAAATCACTCCTTGTCGAACCAAATCTTCGGCACTTTCCATAGCTAGATATGGATTGACCGCAGCTGCACCAAATCCAATTAACAATGCAACATGGTGAACTTCGCGAACCTCACCACTTTCAACAACTAAACCAACCTTTGTTCGGGACTTCTCTCTTATCAAATGATGGTGAACCGCTGAAGTAAGTAGTAGTGAAGGAATTGGTGCATTTTCAGCATCACCATCGCGGTCTGACAAAACTATGATTCGAGCTCCATCGTTGATGGCATTTGAAACTTCTTGCCTAATTTGCTCAAGACGAGCAACTAGAGATCTACCGCCACCTGCAATTGGGAACAAACCCCGAACAACATGGCAAGCAAATCCAGGTTGGTCGCCATCGGCATTTACGTGAATAATCTTTGCTAGTTCATCATTATCGATTACCGGAAATTGAAGAGATATTTGTCTACATGAAGATGGACCTGGTTCAAGCAAATTATGTTCAGGACCAATTGAACCCCCTAGTGAGGTAACAAGTTCTTCGCGGATCGCATCTAATGGCGGGTTAGTTACTTGAGCAAAGAGTTGAGCAAAATAATCAAAAAGCAATCTTGGCTTTTCTGACAAGGCAGCAATTGGAGTGTCTGTTCCCATTGAACCTAATGGTTCTGCGCCATTTTTGGCCATTGGAGTGATGATCAATCTGATTTCTTCTTCGGTATATCCAAACGCCCTTTGTCTCCTAACAACAGAGGAGTGCGGATAAACAATATGTTCACGTGCCGGCAATTCACTTAACTTCACTAAACCAGCATGCAGCCAATCTGAATAAGGTTTGGCTGTAGCCAAATCTTGCTTTATCTCATCATCTTCAATAATTCTTCCCTGTTCAACATCCACTAAAAACATCTTGCCTGGCTGCAATCTGCCTTTACGAGTAATTGATTCAGGTTTGAAATCTAAAACTCCAACCTCACTAGCTAGAACAACTAAACCTTCATCAGTTACCCAATATCTTGAAGGACGCAAACCATTGCGATCTAAAACAGCACCTATTTGATTTCCGTTTGTGAAGGTTACACATGCCGGTCCATCCCATGGCTCCATCAGTGCTGAATGAAAAGCGTAAAAGTCTTTTCGCTCCTGAGACATAGTTTTGTGATTTTCCCAAGCTTCTGGAATCATCATTAAAATTGAATGAGGCAAACTCCTGCCACCAAGATAAAGTAATTCAAGTACTTCATCAAAAGATGCAGAATCACTTCCAGAGTTGTTTATTATTGGAAATAGTCGTTTTAAATCACCTGGTATCAGATCACTTTCCAACAAAGTTTCTCGAGCGCGCATCCAATTCCGATTACCCTTAACTGTATTGATTTCTCCATTATGCGCGATGTAGCGATATGGATGTGCAAGTGGCCAAGAGGGAAATGTATTTGTTGAAAATCTTGAGTGCACTAAAGCCAATGAGGATTCAACTAATTGATTAGATAAATCTGGAAAAAACTCCTCTAGCTGTCCAGTTGTGAGCATTCCTTTATAAACAATAGTTTTTGATGATAGCGAGGGCACATAAATTGGAAGTGAATGCTCTATTCGCTTTCGCAAACAAAACGCGAGTCGTTCTAATTCAAGATCAATTTCACCTTTAACTCCGCAAATAAAAATCTGCTTAAAAGTTGGCATCACAGACAGTGCCGTTTTGCCAATGGACTTTGTATTTATTGGCAGATCTCTCCAACCAAGAATTTTTAAGCCCTCTTCGGTCGCAATTTGCCTTATTTGCTGTTCAATCTCTTCACTCCAGCATTCAACAAAGAAAATGCCAGTTGCATAATTACCCTGCTTTGGTAATTCAAAACCTACAATTGAACGATAAAACTTATCTGGAATTTGAATTAATATGCCAGCCCCGTCACCGCTATCGGGCTCAGCACCTGAAGCGCCCCGGTGCTCTAAATTTCTCAAGGCAGTAAGTGCCAAACTAACAATCTCATGACTTCTAATCTTTTTTAGGGTAGCCACCATCGCAACACCGCATGCGTCATGTTCAAACTCAGGGTTGTATAACCCAACTGATTTTGGAGTGGCAGAAAAAACTGATTTAGAATCCAAGAAAAGGGTCGCTCCCGTTAAGGGTCGGGACGACAGTGGCCCAACTACTTCAAACTACCTGCAAATAGTAGCAGGGTGATCAAACTCCAGTAAGCCCTACCAGCCAGCCAATTCCAGCGGTAATTGCAACTCCAAGTGCCCCGCCTAGAAAAATCCTGGCAATGGTTTTAGGTATCGGAGATGCTGCAATTTTTGCAGAGATAAATCCTGCAATTAGCAAACCTAGCGCTGTAAAAAATAAAATCAGTTCAATTTGATTCTTTGATGAAATTAATGCTCCGAGCAAGGGAACAATGCCTCCTGCTGTAAATGCAATTGCAGAAGCCACTCCAGCTTGTAAAGGTCTTGCTCTTGTATGATCAAAATGGCCAAGTTCATCTCGAAGATGCGCTTCTAACGGATCCTTTTTATGCATTGCACTTACAACCTGTTTTGCTAACTCTTCTGTTAAACCACGCTTCATGTAGATATCAACCAACTCGGCAAATTCACCTTCAAGATCAGTTGCCAGTTGTTTAATTTCTATTTCTCGATCTGATTTCTCAATATCATTTTGGGATTTAACAGAGACATACTCTCCTACTGCCATTGACATTGAACCAGCCGCTATACCGGCAAGGCCAGCAGTGATAAGAAATTCGCTTTTATTTGCAGCGGCAATACCAATCATTAAACTGGCAGTCGAAACTAAGCCATCATTTGAACCCAATACCGCTGCTCGAAGCCATCCCGCTCGATTTGCGCGGTGCTCCAAATTTCTCATTTGGACTTCTTCTAAACCCATGTAGAAATACTAACTGGCTTGAGCTTCTTTCTTCATGCTGCCACGGCGAAAGTTTCTATAAAGATACAACGATGCGCAAAGCAGTACACATAAACTGACCCAAATATTTACTCGCAACCCAAATAAGGTGTTTGCTTCATCAATCCTTAGCGTCTCTATCCATAATCTGCCGCTGGTGTACCCAATTATATAAAGTACAAACACATCACCTGCTCGAGTGCATAACCTAGATATAAATCCTGGCATCTTTATCAATAGGAAGGCAATAATTAAACACCAAATTAATTCGTAAGCGAAAGTGGGGTGAAAGGTTGTAAATTGCTCAAATCCAACAGGTCTGTTAAACAAATCAATCTTCAGCCCCCAGGGCAAATCAGTTGGTTTGCCAAACACCTCTTGATTGAAATAATTGCCAATACGTCCAATTGCTTGAGCAATGATTACTCCTGGAGCCAAGCTGTCTAGTAATTGCGCAAAAGTTAGTGAAGTTTTATGAGTCTTGAAGTAAAGATATGCACCAAGCACTCCAAGTGATATCGCTCCCCAAATTCCAAGTCCACCCTTCCAAATTCGAAGGGCATCCGTTGGATTTCCAAATTCACCAAAGTATGGGGCTGGTGAAGTGATTACGTGGTAAATGCGCCCGCCAATAATTCCAAAAGGTACAGCCCAAATGGCAACCTCAAATACATCATCTGAATTTCCACCTAGTGCTTGGTATCGCTTACTACCCAACCAAACCGCAATTGCAATACCTAAAATTATGCAAAGAGCATAAAAATGTATGGTCAGTGGACCAATCTCAAAAGCAGAACGGGATGGACTTGGAATCAATTGCTGCACCTTTGTTAAGTAAAATTACTTAACGCCAGCTGCCTCAAGTGCTGCCTTGAAATTTGCAGGGTCTCCATACTGAGTATTTCGATCAAGTGGCTTGCCATTGATTAATACAGTTGGAGTTGAATTGACATCGGCCTTTGCGGAGGCTGAAGCAACGTTTGTCGTCCAATCAACATATTTTCCGTCATTCACGCAGGATTCAAAAGTTGTTGAGTTAATACCAATGGATTTACCCAATTCGATAAAGAATGGATTTTGCCATTTACCTGTGTTTTCACCAGAAGGTTGGTTTTGGAAAAGAGCTAAATTCATAGCAACAAACCTATTTTCATCTGCAGAGCAAGCTGCTGCATTAGCTGCCAAGATTGATTCTGGGCCAATAAATGTCATTGGATGGAATACAACCTTTGCTTTTTTTGCCTCAATAACTTCATTTAAATATTTGCCATTAATTAGTTCAAAGGAACGACAAGCAGGGCACTGATAATCTACATAGACATCAATTTTTGGAGTGCTTTCAGGATTTAGAACTATTCCATAGCCGTCGGCTTCTGAAACGGCAGCTGGGATAGCCGCAGTTGAATTTGAACGACTGCTAATTAATGAAAAAATCACTCCTACTGCGACGATAAACAAAACCATCACAATTACTAAATTGCGAGTTCCTTTATCAGCTCCAGAATTGGTTGCCATTGCATCTCCCCGTTATCGATTATCGATCTAGGCTTAATTTACCCTTTGGGAAGTAATATAGAAAAACTCCCATAGCCAGTAATCCTATATCCCGAATTATCTCAGAAAGATACTTAGTTTCCTCAGGATCAATCGTTCCCCCGCCACCAAAACATCCACAGTCAATACTCAGCCCGCGTGCCCATGCCTGCGCAATGGCAATAATGAATGCCAACATAGTAAATGCCCCTAGCAAACCGCAGATCTTCACCGAAGCTCCGACGATTAGAAGTAGGCCAATTCCAATTTCAATCCAAGGTAATGCGTAACCCAGAAAGTTAGCTAATTCAACAGGCAACATTTCATAAGCTCTTACTGCCATTGCGGATTTTTGAAGGTTGCCAATTTTTAAAGCTCCTGCAGCGAACAAAACTCCACCTAGAATTAGGCGAGAAAGTAAGGTAAGCCATGGTTGATAGGTTCTAAATTTATTTAACATTTCTAACTCCTTCTGAGAGAGATTTTGCCAGTTGCTTGACTTTCTTTAAACCAGTTCTGCCGGCTCCGAATTCTTGAATAATTTTTATAAATGCAGAACCGACAATGACACCATCAGCATACTTAGCAACCTCGCTTGCTTGTTCTTTTGTAGAAACACCAAGCCCAACAGCTACGGGCGTTTTACTTACCTTACGAATTCGTTCCACCAATGATTTAGCATTTCCAGAAACAGAATCTCTGGTACCTGTTACACCCATAAGACTGGCAGCGTAAATAAATCCAGAGCACTGTTCAGTAACTTTGGACAACCGCTCACTTGATGAGCTAGGAGCTACGACATATATCCGATTTAAGTCAAACGTTCTTGAATAACTAAGCCATTCATTGGATTCTTCAACTGTCAGGTCAGGAGTAATTACGCCACTCCCACCCAACTCTGAAACTTTTTTTGAAAAATTCTCAACACCATATTTTTCGATTGGACTCCAGTAACTCATAACCATCGAAGGAATACCTTGCTTGACCCCTTCTTGAAGTAGATCAAAAACAGCATTTACGCCTGCACCATTTTTGATGGCTTCCTCAGAGGCAGCCTGAATAACTGGTCCATCCATAACTGGATCTGAGTATGGGTATCCAATTTCAACTGCATCGATACCACCATCGATCATTGCTTTTAGAATTTTCTTTGAACTTTTCTGATTTGGAAATCCCGCTGGAATATAGCCAATTAGAACAGCACGATTTTGGCTTTTAGTTTTGACAAACAATTCTTCAAGAGCTGTTGGCATTAGAGCGGTAATCCGAAGTAATCAGCTGCAGTTTGAACATCTTTATCGCCTCGACCTGAGAGGTTAATAAGAATTGTTGCATCTTTACCAAGTTCATGACCAAGCTCTAATGCACCTGCTAAAGCATGAGCTGTTTCAATCGCTGGAATAATTCCTTCAGATTTGCACATCAACGAGAACGCATACATAGCCTGATCATCTGTTATTGATCGGTACTCAGCTCTGCCAATGTCATTTAGATAAGCATGTTCTGGTCCAACTCCAGGATAATCTAGACCTGCAGAAATAGAGTGAGACTCAACAGTTTGGCCATCTTGATCTTGCAAAACATATGAACGAGTTCCATGCAATACCCCTGGATTACCACCTGAAATAGTTGAAGCATGCAATCCAGTTTCTATTCCTTTTCCACCTGCTTCTAATCCAATTAGCCGAACAGTTTTATCATCAATAAATGGATGAAAAATACCAATTGCGTTTGAGCCGCCACCAACACAAGCCAACACCGCATCAGGAAGTTTCCCAGTTAACGATAAAACTTGTTCCCTTGCTTCAACTCCAATTATTCGCTGGAAATCTCGCACCATGGTTGGGAATGGATGTGGTCCAGCAACAGTTCCAAGTAAGTAATGCGTAGTCTCTACATTTGTTACCCAATCTCGCATCGCTTCATTAATTGCATCTTTAAGTGTTTTAGAACCTTGGGTTACAGGAACAACTGTTGCTCCGAGCAATTTCATTCGGGCCACATTTAATGCCTGCCGCTGAGTGTCTGCCTCTCCCATGTAAACCACACATTCAAGACCAAAAAGTGCAGCTGCAGTTGCTGAGGCTACGCCGTGTTGACCCGCACCAGTTTCGGCAATAATTCTTTTCTTGCCCATCTTTTTTGTCAGAAGTGCCTGACCTAAAACGTTATTTATTTTATGGCTGCCAGTGTGGTTTAAATCTTCACGCTTTAAGAGAATTCTTGCACCACCGGCATGTTCAGAAAATCTCTTCGCATCAGTCAAAATACTTGGACGACCTGTGTAACTCTTATGTAACTCCGCTAATTCAGATTGAAAAATAGGATCAGATTGTGCAGCAGTGTGTGCAGCAGCAAGTTCATCCAAAGCAGATATTAAAGCTTCCGGTACGAAACGACCGCCGTAAGGACCAAAATGTCCGACCGCAGATTCGTTCAGAACTTCTCTATAGCTACCAGTGCTCATAACGATAGTTTATTGGATCTCTATCGATTTAGAAGTTGATTAATCGTATGAACTGGATTACCTGATTTAACCAAACTCTCGCCTATTAGAACCGCCTTTGCCCCCAAATCTTGAACCTTTGCAACTTGTTCACCGGTACTGATTCCTGACTCTGCAACTTTCAAGACGCTCTCTGGAAGCTGTGGCAGGATCAATTCAAATGACTTCTCACTGACTTCCAAGGTTTTAAGATTTCTTGAATTTACGCCAATGATTTTAGATCCAATATTCAAAGCTTTTTCAGCTTCATCTAAATCATGTACCTCTACTAATACATCCATGCCAAGTTCAGTTGATAGTTGATAAAAATCCTTTAATTGTGAATCAGTCAAGGCCGCGACAATGAGCAAAATTAGATCCGCTCCTAAAACTCTGGACTCTAAAACTTGATACTCAGTGACGATAAAATCTTTTCGAAGTACTGGTAACTCAATCGAATTTCGAACATCGATAAAATCAGAAATACTTCCTTTAAATCTACGCTCTTCTGTTAAAACGCTGATCACATCAGCGCCACCATCCTGGTACTTACTTGCCAAAAATTTGGCATCATCAATTTCTGCCAAAGTGCCTTTACTCGGCGATGATCTTTTTATCTCGGCAAT
>KB900541.1 GCA_000378905.1 actinobacterium SCGC AAA028-A23 | reverse complement strand
CTCTACGGCGACGGCGACGAAACTCCTCTTTTTCTAAATCATCACTCTTGCTGGCTGACTCAGGCTCTGCCTTTTCAACCTTGCTTACCTTTGCGACCTTTGGGCTCTTGGTAACAGGGGCAGCTTGGAATAGTGGAACGGGAATTGCGGCTGCTTTTTTGCTTACTTTCTTTGGTTCGCTATCTACCGCTTTTTTGGCAGCGCGCTTACGTGGTGCTTTAGGCTCATCGGCCATATAAATCAAATCCTTTTCAAAAATAATTACTGCAGTTTTGCAGTATCTCTTACAATACTTTTTTTAATTAATCTGGTTAATTAACTTGCTAAAAATATCGACGCTATCGCGGCGTTGGATCTTTATCCTCGCGCTGATTGCGTGGCTAAAGTATCTCAGATCGGCAGGTAATCCGCCAACTTAACCTAATTTAAGCGTGTTATCGGCTTCTTGAGTGCACGTTCTGGAGTAATCCAATGCCAATCAAATTAGCGAACATTGATGATCCACCATATGACAAAAACGGTAATGGCACACCAGTCATTGGCATCAACCCCATTGTCATTCCAATATTTTCAAAGGTTTGAAATGCAAACCAAGCAATAACCCCGATACAGACCAACCTGCCAAATAAATCACTACTTCTTCGGCAGATTGAAAAAGCTCTGACAAACAATAGGAAATACAACGCCAGAATTAGTGAGCAACCAACAAAACCTAATTCTTCACCAGCAACTGTGAAGATAAAGTCTGTTTGCTGCTCTGGCACAAATCGACCATTTGTTTGCGGACCCTCAAAGAGGCCTTTTCCAAATAAACCACCAGAACCAATTGTGATTCTTGATTGACGTAGTTGATATCCACTTGCTTGAGGATCTGCTGAAGGATCAACAAAAGATTGCAGACGTGCAACCTGATATTGACTTACTGCGCCAGTTTGTACGGCGGTGAATACTCCAACTACTGCCAAAAGTAATAGTCCTACTACCCAACGGGCAGGTGCACCTGATGCACCAATCATTGCCACAACCGCTGCGGAAATAATAAGAACAGTTCCTAAATCTGGTTGGGCCACAATCAGTAAAATTGGTACTGCAGCAATTGCAAGCGCTTTAACTACATCAAGATCGGTTGGATCTTTATCTGTCTGGTCACGATCAGATAAAATCATTGAGATTCCAACAATGATTGCAATTTTTGCAAGCTCAGCCGGTTGCAGTTGAAAGCCACCTGGCAATGAGATCCAGGCCCGTGCACCATTTATCTCAGTGCCCAAACCAGGAATTAAAACAATTGTTAAGCCGATAACTGCTGCCAACCAAACAATTGGCGTATAGGCTCGAAGCAATCGGTAATCAATTAAAGTGGTTCCATAAGCCAATAATCCACCAATAACAATATTTAAAGTATGGCGCTTAAAGTAATACTCAGGATCTAAGCCATAGGACCTAAACCATTCACGAGTGCCGGCATAGACCAAAAGGGTGCCAATTAAAAGTAATCCACCAACGGCAAAATTAAGTAACTTATCAAAACTGCCAAAGTTAGTTCGCGCAGATCTTCCATACTTAACATTTAAACTCATTTAATTTTCACCCCGCTCTCCTTTTTGCCAGTCAAATCAACTTTGCTTGCGACCTTCTTCAGATCAACCTTGGCAATGTTAGTAGGAACACCGGTTGGGAATATGGCTTTCTCAGGATTAACTTTATTTCCAGTAACGCCAAATAAAGTCTCATAAATATTTCTTACACCTAACCCTGAAGTTGAGGCACCAAAACCTCCCTGACTTACCATCATTACAACTGCATACTGAGGATCCTCAGTTGGCCCATAGGATGCAAACCAAGAGGTGTCATCCTTTGCACTTCCATTTGGATTTTTTCCAAACACTTGAGCAGTTCCAGTCTTGCCACTGACCGCAACCGGGAACCCAGAAAATACTCCTGCAGCTGTTCCTCTTGTAACTACCATGCGCAATCCACGATGTAGGAAATCCCAAGTACTTTGTTCTATCTCAATTTTATCCGCTACCTCTGGCTTGAACTCTTTAACAATCTTTCCATCTGCATCAACAATTGCTCTAGCAATTTGTGGCTTGTAGTAGAGACCATCATTTGCAATCGCTGCATACATTTGGGCTAGGCGAAGTGGAGTGACCAAGGTATCTCCTTGTCCGATTGAAAAGTTAACCGCATCTCCAGCTCTAACCTTGTTTCCATCTAGGCAGTTCTCACGTGCAATCTCAATTAAATAAGCAGTTAAATCCTGCTTCTTGGCACGATCTTTGTAATTGCAGTAAAAATCTTTATTTTGTTCATACCAGTTTTGCTTCCATTGGCGATCTGGCAATCTTCCCTTTAACTCACTTGGTAGATCAATGCCGGTTAAAACACCAACTCCAAAATCTTTGGCAGCCTTAAAGAAGTAATCATTGGCATTTGATTTTGGTTTTAAACCACCATCTCTTACCCATTCATCATAGGAAATTTGATACCAAAGTGAATCACAGGAGATTGCAAGACCAACATCTAATGGAATCCGGCCAGCTGCAACGCTGTCAAAGTTTTTAAAGGTTCGAGTACCAATTTCAACCGAGGCAGGGCAGTCATAATTTTTATTTAGTTCATAACCTGCAGCAGCTGCCGCCACTACTGATATCGACTTAAATGTTGATGCTGGAGCAAACAATCCCTGAAGTGGCCTAGATAATGCTGGAACGCCTTTGGCTTCACTAAATAAATCCTGTGCTTGCTTAACAGTTAAACCCTTTTGCCAAATCGAAGGATCATAAGTTGGGTATGAAGCCATTGCCAACACTCTGCCAGTTTTAATCTCAAGCACAATCGCAGCACCAGAGTCTCCACGATAACCAGAACCCCGTGCCCGCTTAACCGCTGCTTCAAGTGCCTTCTCAACTCCTGCTTGAAGCCTGGAATCAATATTGGTTATTAAATTATTTCCAGAAATAGCCTTAATGTTTTTATCTTGTTTAGTTACAACCTCTTTACGATTTACCAGAAATGTTCGAACCCCGGGTGTGCCGCGAAGGTATTGGTTGTATTGAATTTCTAAACCAGATTTTCCAACTACCTCATTGCGATAGTAGTTGACTTCAGGATTTTTCAGATCTTCATCTGTGACTGAGCCAACATAACCCAACACATGTGCAACGTTTTCACCGGACAGTGATGGATAACTTCTAATAGGAACTGATTGAACCTCAACACCTGGATAGGCATCAGAATTTTCCATTATTTTTAAAGCAATATCTTGAGTGGCATTACCAACCAAGGGAATTGGTTGGTATCTCGTGCCATTCCAACAGCCTGCTCGATTATTTCTAGGAAGCTCCCCACACAATCTTGTCCGCTGATATACATCGGCATACTCCAATCCAAAAAGATTGGATATGGATGCTAAAACTGATGTGCCTTTATCAAATTGTTGATCAAGTACCGTGCGATTTATTGAAACCACCAAACCTGGTAAATCAACCACCATTGGCGTTCCATTGATATCTGTAATCGCACCTCTTACTGCTGGTGTAACCACATCACGGCTTTGGATGCTAATTGCGGCATCTTGATACTTATCACTGGCTAAAACTTGCAAATAAAACAAGCGTCCAAACAAAGCAAACATTAATGAAAAAACTAGAGTTTGAAAGATAATAAGATTTATTCGAGATCGAACACTCATACGCGTTCCCGATTACTCATTAATGCTCTTCGAACTTTAATCACAAGCGGTAGGAACAAAGGCATAATTAGAAATGTCCATAAAGAGTTTGCAAAGACGATAGAGAATATATGTGAAAAACTTCCATTATCTTGTCCAAGCATGGCGCCCAACACCACAAAAATAAAAAGCGATAAAGCCGAAGTAACACTGATAAATATCAAAAACATAAGTGGTGTATCGGTAAAGTCACCAATACTTTCTTTATTGACTGAGAATAGGTAGCCAACGATGGTCAATGCAAGAGCCCACTGCCCTAACGGATTTTCTGCAGTGGCTGATATATCCATGATTAAGCCGCCGATAAATCCAAATACCAATGCTCCACTTCGCTCCTCCAGCGACAAAATAATGATCAGTGCTGCTAAGTAAAGTGAGAAACCATTTATCGGAAAATTAACACGAGAAACTATTGTTTCTTGGATAACGAAAACTACTAGTAAAAATAGCGAAGTGTTTAAAACTCTTATCCTGCTCATGATCGCTACTTACTAGCTGATGGGCTTGGAGAAGGAGTTACATAAACCGTAACTGTTGGAGATGGTTTTGGAACTAATGCATCACGTGGATCTTGTTTCGGATTTGAAACCACAACTGCAACCACGCCGATTCTTTCAAGATTACTTGCCCCTTCAACATCTGCATTTTGGGTAATCGATGAAGCATTGCTTTGAACTGATGAAACTGTTCCTACTGGAACTCCTGGAACAAATGGAGACCCATTCTGACTTCCCCTTGCAACTAAATTATCGCCAACCTTAATCTCACCAGTTGCATCTAAAAGCTGAAGCAAATACTTGTTTCCACCCTGTCCTGAAACCACACCAATACTTTGAGTTCCTGCAATACGAACACCAATTTTAAATGTTGGATCACTCATTAGTAAGACAATTGATGAATTACTGGTTACTGATTTAACAACTCCAACTAATCCTGCCTCTGAGATGACTGTCATATTCTTTGAAATACCATCACTGCTCCCTGCATCAATTGTGATGGTTTGCTTAAAGGTTGCAGTTGAGCCTCGGTTGATTACTCTTGCCGCAACAACTCTATACTCACCTCTTCCTGCCAAATCTAAGACTTGCTTAAGCTGATTTAACTGACCAACAACATCTTCATCTAGAACTTTCTGAGATTTTAGAAGGTCAACCTCTTTTTCTAATTCAGTGATCCTAGATTTAGATTGTCCAAAGTTACGCACATCAGATGTGAAATTTCCGATTGGCGAAAATACCTTGGAGAAAAATCCTTCGATTGAGGAAAACACTGTTGTAACACCAGATCTAATAGAGCCGGCAAGATTTACACCACGAAGATCTAGGGTAATTAAGAAAAGTGAAGAAACCAGTAAGAGAACTAGTAATAGACGCGAACGATTACCGCCGCCCCTAGCCACAAATAATCTCCCTTACAAATTAATTAACGACGTGGTTCAGAGATCAAAACCTTTTCTAAGGCCTCAAACTCTTCAATACATTTGCCAGAGCCTTCTGCCACTGCTTGCAATGGGCGCTCTGAGATATGAATTGGCATGCCAGTCTCATGACGCAGTCTCTCATCAAGACCACGAAGAAGTGCTCCGCCACCAGTTAAAACAATTCCACGATCCATTAAATCGCTTGCAAGCTCTGGTGGGGTTTTATCCAAAGTGTTTTTTACAGCGTTAACAATCGCAGTCACCGGCTCTTCTAAAGCCTTTCGAATATCGGCGGAGGTAACCAGAATTGTTTTAGGCAGTCCTGTTGCTAAATCACGACCACGAATTTCAGCATCAGGCTCACCAGGTAGTGGGAATGCAGAGCCAATTGCCATTTTGATTTCTTCAGCTGTTCGCTCACCTAAAAGAAGTGAATATTCACGCTTTACCCAATTAATAATTGATTGATCTAATTCATCTCCACCTACACGAATAGAAAGTGCAGCAACAATTCCACCTAGGGAAATCACCGCAACCTCAGTCGTTCCACCGCCGATATCAACCACCATGTTGCCGGTTGGCTCATGGATTGGCAGATCTGCACCAATTGCTGCTGCCATTGGCTCTTCGATGATGTAAACCTTACGTGCACCAGCTGCATAACCTGCATCTTTAACAGCACGTTGTTCCACACCGGTAATTCCAGATGGCACGCAAACTACAATTCTTGGCTTTGCTAAGTAACGACGTTTGTGAACTTTTTGAATGAAATACTTAAGCATTCGCTCAGTAGTATCAAAATCTGCAATCACACCATCTTTAAGTGGACGAATTGCCACAATGTTTCCAGGAGTACGACCAATCATTCGCTTAGCTTCTAGACCAACAGCCAATATCGCGCCAGTATCCTGATTGACTGCAACTACCGATGGTTCATTCAAAACAATTCCGCGACCTCGCACATAAACTAAAGTGTTAGCTGTTCCTAAATCCACAGCCATGTCTCGACCAATCCAAGACATACGATTTGTTCCTTTAGCCATTTGCGCTTCTCCTTCTTACCTTGTATTTGTAAAGCTCTTAGTTACCGAAAAAAATCTTAATCTCGCGTTGTGCTGACTCGGTTGAGTCTGATCCGTGCACAATATTTTGAACCACTTTGGTTCCCATATCTCGTGCCAAGTCGCCTCGGATCGTTCCCGCTTCGGCAACAGTTGGATCAGTTGCACCAGCCATTTTTCTAAACCCTTCAATTACTCGCTCACCCTCTGCAATCATCGCCACAATTGGTCCAGATTGCATGAATTCAAGCAATGGTTCATAAAATGGTTTTCCTTCATGCTCGGCATAATGCTTTGCAAGAAGTGTGCGATCTGCAGTTAACATTCTTAAGTTGGTAACTACATAACCTTTGCGTTCAATGCGAGCAATAACTTCGCCAACCAAACCGCGTTTAACACCGTCTGGTTTAACCAAAATTAATGTTTGCTCTGAACTCACTTTCTTATTCTACGCACCTTTGGCTCAGGCTAAAAATTATGGCTGTTTTGGCCCATTCTCATCCCGTTGCGCGATTAACCTAGCCTTAATCGCCTCACCCCGTCTGCCAAGGAGAATTGCAGCAACCCATAAAACCAAAAATAACCCGCCCATGTAATACATGTGCCAAATCACTAAGCCGTAGCTGATTAGAAATACTTGCAGAATGCTCCCCAGCAAATACCCAAACTTCCTTTTCAACATCCCAGCAGAAAGGAAAAGCACCAACGCAAGCAATGCACCAAGCCAAAGTTCAAGCTCAGTTGCCGAATCTTTTGCGATTAATAATGCAAAGCCCATCAAAATTGCTTCCATACTCAAAACCGCAGCTGCTAGAACTCTCATGGCTTTGCCTTCATTAAATCTCTTAAGATAGCTCGAGCAGATCCGGCTGTTACAACTGATCCAGTTACCAACACGGCGCCAACACCATCACTAACTTGGTTTGCAAGTGAGACCTTCTCAACCGCGTAGGTAATTGCACCTGCCAAATCACCAATTACCTCAATCTGCTCTGGCTGAAAGTACTTACTTGCAATTTGAGCCAATTGATCTGCAGCCAGTGCGCGGGCGGATGAGTTTTGTGTTAAAACTACATAATCAAGGCATCCTGATAAATTCTCTAATATCCCAGCCACATCTTTGTCGCCAAGTACGGCAACAACACCAACGACTAGCTCAAAATCAAACTCATTATTAATGGTCTTGGAAATTGCTGCTGCCCCATGTGGGTTATGAGCTGCATCAATAATCACCGTTGGATCTTTATAGACAATTTCACATCTACCAGGAGAGGCCACCTTACTAAATGCATCTCTTACTAAATCCTGATCTAATGCAACTGAGGTAAATGCCTCAACGGCGGCCAAAGCAACTGCGGCATTGTTTGCTTGGTGATCGCCATATAGTGGCAAGTAAATATCATCGATATCTCCATGCAGACCCTGTAGAGAAATTAGTTGACCACCAACTGCAAGAGCACGTTTTTTAACTGCAAACTCAATTCCCTCTCTAAATGGAATTGCTGAAACTTTGGCAACTTTTTCCATCAATACTTTTGCAACCGCTGGCGTTTGTGCGGCTAACACAACATTTGATTCAGGTTTAAAAATACCTGATTTTGTTTGAGCAATTTTTTCTAAGGTATCGCCTAAATACTCCATATGATCAAATCCAATAGGAGTCATAACACTTACTTGTGAAGTGAGAACATTTGTAGCATCCCACTCTCCCCCTAAACCGGCTTCAATCACGGCAATATCAACTGGAAACTCGGCAAAGGCAACAAATGCCATTGCTGTTAAAGCTTCAAAATAAGAAATTGGATGAGGCTGTCTAGAATCAATTAAATCTAGGTAAAGCTCAATATCTTTATATGTGGCGATCATTTGTGCGTCAGAGATTGGTTCACCCTTAATGCTTATTCGTTCAGTAAATGACTCCAAATGGGGAGAGGTATACCTGCCAACTCGGTAACCAAGATTTGCCAGTAATTGATCAATCATTCTGGCAGTGGTTGTTTTTCCATTAGTACCAGCCAAATGAATTGTTGGATAGGAAAGCTGTGGTGAGCCAAGTGCATCAACTAAGGCTGAGATCCGGTCAAGAGTTGGTTCAATTTTATTCTCAGGCCAACGCTTATTTAAAACTTGCTCAATCTCGGCCAACTTGGATTGAATTAGATTTTCACTCATCACTTTGGAAGTTTTTCAAGTAATGCTGTTATGCGCTCAATATCAGATGAGGTTTGTGCAAGGCGCTCTCTAATTTCAGTAACAACCTCCATTGGGGCCTTCGCCATAAACCCATCATTTTCTAATTTAACCTTGGCAGTGTCTCTATCTTTTTGTGCAGTCTGCAGATCCTTAGTTAATCGGGCTCGCTCTGCAACTAAATCAACTGCGCCAGTTAAATCAAACTCAATTACAACATCACCTATTTGGGTTTTTGCTGTGAAGTTTCCTGCTCCTGCTTCACACTTAACTACATAGCGAATTGCTGCCTCATACTTATCAAGACCAATCTTTGATAAACCGGTGAATTTTGCAACTACCTTTGCAGTGCTCTTAATTCCTTGATCATTTCTAAACCGTCGAACCTCAGTAATAATCGCTTGCATCTGTTCTACTAATTTTACCGATGAGAAATCCTGGCTAGATAAATCAGATTTTGGCCAGTCAGCAATCATTAATGATTCACCTTGAGTCAGTGTGCACCACATTTGTTCTGTAATAAATGGCATCACCGGATGCATAAGCCGAAGTAGTTGATCTAATACCTGGCCTAAAACTCTCTTGCTTTTGTCTGCTTCAGCTCCTGCTGCGCTAAAGGTTGATTTTGATAACTCTAAGTACCAATCACACAGATCATCCCAAGCAAAGTGATAAATCAACTCACATGCTTTGGCAAACTCAAATTTTTCAAATAATTCATCAGCTTCAGCAATAGTTTGATCTAACCTAGTTAAAATCCAATTATCGATAGCATTTAATTGATCTGCTGCTGGCAAATCCCCTGAAACATTTGCACCATTTAACATCGCAAATCTGGTGGCATTCCATAATTTAGTTGCAAAGTTTCTAGAGCCTGCAACCCAATCCTCAGCTAAAGCTTGATCTGTTCCTGGGTTTGCTCCCCGTGCCAGCGTGAAGCGAAGTGCATCTGAACCATATTTATCCATGAACTCAATTGGATCAATTGTGTTTCCTCTTGATTTACTCATTTTCTTACCAAATTGATCACGAACTAATCCATGTAAAACAATTACATCAAATGGCTGTTTGCCATCCATTGCAAACAATCCCATGATCATCATTCGAGCAACCCAAAAGAAGAGAATGTCATAACCTGTAACAAGTACTGATGTTGGATAAAACTTTTTTAAGTCCGGAGTTTTCTCTGGCCAACCTAAGGTTGAAAATGGCCATAAAGCTGATGAGAACCAAGTATCTAAAACATCTGGATCTTGAACATAACCTGCCGGTGGTTTTTCATCTGGACCGCAAACAACAACCTCACCATTTGGTCCGTAGAAAACCGGAATTCGATGTCCCCACCAAAGTTGGCGAGAGATACACCAGTCATGCATATTGTCGACCCATTCAAAATATCTTGGTGACATTTGTTCTGGCTCTATTTTTACTCTGCCATCTCTAACAGCATCTCCTGCTGCTTTAGCAAGTGGTGCAACCTTCACAAACCACTGCTTTGAAAGTCTTGGCTCAACTGTTGTGTCACATCTTTGGCAATGTCCAACTGCATGAACATATGGACGCTTTTCAGCAACAACTCTTCCTAATTTTCTTAACTCATCCACCACAGCTTTTCTTGCATCAAAGCGATCCATGCCATCAAATTTTGTTCCAGTTCCTGCCATTACGCCATGCTCATTCATAATGATTACTAGCTCAACCCCATGACGCATTCCCATTTCAAAGTCATTTGGGTCATGTGCAGCAGTAACCTTAACCGCACCCGTTCCAAACTCAGGGTCAACTAATTCATCAGCAATAATTGGAATCATTCGATCAACTAAAGGCAGTAATACTTTCTTTCCAACCAAGTGTTTATACCGCTCATCATTTGGATTTACTGCAACCGCACCATCGCCAAGCATTGTTTCAGCTCTAGTAGTAGCCACGGTGATATTTACATTCTCATCTCCATACTTAATCGAAACAAATTCACCAGCATCATCTTTATGTTCAACTTCAATATCAGATAAAGCGGTTAAGCATCTTGGGCACCAATTGATGATTCGCTCTGCCCGATAGATTAAATCTTGATCAAATAATTGCTTAAAAATTGTTAAAACAGCTTTGCTTAAGTTTGCATCCATAGTGAAGGCTTCTCGATCCCAATCAACTGAATCACCAAGCCGCTTCATTTGATCTAAAATCGCACCGCCTGATTCAGCCTTCCACTGCCAAACTTTTTCAACAAATGCTTCTCTTCCTAAATCATGTCTAGATTTACCCTCTGCCGCTAACTGTTTCTCAACGACGTTTTGTGTTGCAATGCCAGCATGATCCATTCCTGGTAACCACAATGCTTCAAAACCTTTCATTCGCTTCATGCGAATCAATAAATCTTGGATTGTGTGATCTAGCGCGTGACCAATATGCAAAGAACCGGTGACATTTGGCGGTGGAATTACGATTGTAAAAGGTGGCTTCTTCGAGTTTGCATCTGCTTTAAAGTAACCAGCACTTTGCCACTTCTGATAAAGCGGTGCTTCAATTTCTGCAGGAGAAAATGTGGCTGCTAACTCGTTCTTATTTTCACCACTCATAAGGGTTGATCTTATGCGCTTTTTTCCTCAGAGCCTTTTTCACCCTTGACCGCCCGCTTTGGACCACCGGCTGGTCGAGGAAGATAAGTAGGCGCTTCCTCTTTTCTTACAACTGCTGGGGTAATCACAACTTTGCCAACCTCTTTTTGGCTTGGTACCTCATACATCACACCAAGCAAGGTCTCCTCCATAATCGCACGAAGTCCTCTAGCGCCGGTGCCGCGTTTGATTGCTAAATCAGCTACTACCTCAAGAGCTTCATTACTAAATTCAAGTTCAACTTCATCTAGATCAAATAGCTTTTGATACTGCTTAACTAATGCATTTTTTGGCTCAGTTAAAATCTGCATTAGTGCTTTTTGATCAAGGTTTTCAACACTAGTCATGATTGGAAGACGGCCAATAAACTCTGGAATCATGCCAAACTTAAGTAGATCTTCTGGCATTGCATCACCAAAAATATCTGTCTTGACCACATCATCAATTGTTTGAAGTTTTGCATTAAAGCCAACGCCTGCTTTTCCTTTTCGGCTTTCAATAATCTTCTCAAGTCCAGAAAATGCACCGCCAACAATAAATAGAATATTTGTTGTATCAATCTGCAAAAACTCTTGATGTGGGTGCTTTCGTCCACCTTGTGGTGGAACAGATGCCGTCGTGCCTTCTAGAATCTTAAGTAGTGCTTGTTGCACACCTTCACCTGAAACATCTCGCGTAATTGATGGGTTCTCAGCTTTTCTTGCCACCTTATCAATTTCATCAATATAGATAATTCCAGTTTCAGCCTTCTTAACATCAAAATCTGCTGCCTGGATTAACTTTAAAAGAATGTTCTCAACATCTTCACCAACATAACCTGCCTCAGTAAGTGCAGTGGCATCAGCAATCGCAAATGGCACATTTAACATTCTGGCCAAAGTTTGCGCCAGTAATGTCTTACCGCAACCTGTTGGACCTAAAATCAAAATATTACTCTTTGATAATTCAATCGCATCCTCGCGCTTTGAATCCCCAGACTGAACTCTCTTGTAATGGTTATAAACAGCAACTGAAAGAGATTTCTTAGCTTTATCCTGTCCGATTACATACTGATCTAGAAAATCAAAAATTTCTTGTGGTTTAGGAAGCTCAGCCAAACCTAATGATGAGGTCTCATTTAATTCATCAATGATAATTTCATTGCAAAGGTCAATACATTCATCGCAGATATAAACGCCAGGACCGGCAATTAACTTCTTAACCTGCTTTTGAGTTTTGCCGCAGAAGGAACACTTAAGTAAGTCGCCACTTTCACCAATACGTGTTGTCACCTGCTACTACTCCAAATCTTTTGGGAAGGAGATAAGGGTAGAACTTATGGTGATGGTAAAGGGTGGAATTTAAGGGTTAATCTGTTCGCTTATAGGCGAATTGAACTTAGTGCGTGCCCTGGAACTCGCGCTTATCTGCAATCCAATCCATTAGAGCAAATAACACTCCGGAAATAACAAATGTGATGTGGATGATGATTCGCCAGATGGTGCCCTCAGTAACCTCAGCCTGACCACTTAACTCAATAAAATCTTTAAGAAGTTCAATCACTGAAATCGCAACCAAGGATCCAATTAACTTAATCTTTAGTCCAGAAAAATCAATGGTGCCCATCCAGTGTGGTCGATCTTTAGAATCATGGGCAATATCAATTCTTGAAACAAAGTTCTCATAACCAGCAAAGATTACGATCAAGATTAGGTTTGCTAACAGGGTTAAATCTAAAAGAGCTAGTAAATCTAGAGTGAATTTATGAGCATCAGCATCGCCCACATTTTCAATCATATGCACAAACTCAAGTGCGAAGCGATAAATCAGAAGTACTAAAGCAGCAACTAGGCCAACATAAAGCGGAACTAAAAGCCAGCGAGCCCTAAATAAAATAATCTCAACTGCATTACTTATTTTAGCCATAGTTTTTACCTACCTTAGGACTTAGCTTTTGCCTTGCGAGTGGCCAATACTTGGTCAATTAATCCATACTCAACAGCTTCAGCAGAGGTAAGGATCTTGTCGCGTTCAATATCTTTAGCGATATCTGCTTGGCTCTTCTTTGAGTGATGTGCCAACATCTCCTCCAACAAGGTACGCATCCGCAAAATCTCTTTTGCTTGAATCTCAATATCAGATCCTTGTCCGCCACCTTCAGAATATGGTTGGTGAATCAAAATTCTTGCATGCTCTAATGCATATCTTTTTCCAGGCGCACCACCTGCTAGTAATACTGCAGCAGCAGAGGCAGCCTGTCCTAAACAGATTGTCATTACATCTGGACGAACAAATTGCATCGTGTCATAAATTGCAGTCAACGCTGTAAAAGATCCACCAGGAGAGTTGATATACATCATGATGTCACGATCTGGATCCATAGATTCAAGGGTTAACAACTGCGCCATAACATCATTTGCAACAGTGTCATCAATTGCCTGACCTAGGAAAATAATTCTCTCTTCAAACAACTTGGTATAAGGATCTAATCTCTTATAGCCATAGCTGGTTCGCTCTTCAATAGTTGGCAGGATGTAACGTGAGGTCATCTCATTTACCTTATTCATATCTGGCCTCATCGTGATGTTCCTCCGCTTCCAGATACTTGACCTGCTGATTTCACAACATGATCAACAAATCCATACTCTTTTGCCTCTTCAGCTGTGAACCAACGATCACGATCAGAATCTTCAGTGATGGTCTCTGCTTTTTGGCCGGTATGGAATGCAATTAACTCTGCCATGTTCTTCTTTGTAAAGCTCATCTGCTCTGCTTGAATCTTGATGTCAGAGGCTGTTCCGCCAATTCCACCTGATGGTTGGTGCATCATGATGCGAGCATGTGGCAATGCATATCTTTTTCCAGCAGTACCTGAGCAAAGTAGGAATTGACCCATTGATGCAGCAAGTCCCATTGCAACAGTTGCAACATCATTTTTGATGTATTGCATCGTGTCATAAATAGCCATACCAGCAGAGATTGATCCGCCAGGTGAGTTTATATAAAGGTAAATATCTTTCTCTGGATCTTCAGCAGCAAGCAATAACATCTGAGCACAGATTGCATTTGCCATTGAATCTTCAACAACAGAGCCAAGGAAAATAATTCGCTCTTTTAATAGACGTTGATAAACCTGGTCATCAAGTCCACCTGCACCTGCTGATGCAGCGCGTGGGGTGTTGCTTAGCTCCACTTTTATCTCCTTGTTTGATTACCTTGAAAAAATACTGTCATGACCTTAACAATCTTTTGGCAAAAATGCTTCCCGGTTTAAGCCTGTCTGATGTTCGCCTAAAGCGATTATTCACTCTTCTCAGGTTCACTTTTCGGCGCAAGGGCTTCCAAATCAACCTTATTGCCAGATTTATCAACAACCTTAACGCGGCCAAGCACCTGAGCCAGCGCCTTTGCACGAGCAACCTCAGCCACCATAGTTGTCACCTGTCCTGCCTGGGAAACCTCTTTAATAAATTGATCAGGCGTCATGCCATATCTGGCAGATGCACGAACTAAGTACTCAGTTAACTCAGATTCATTAACTGCAATCGCCTCAGCCTTAACAATTGAATCTAATAAGAACTCTCTTGTAATTGTCGTCTTAACCTCATCATTAACCTCAGCACGGTGCTTGTCATCTTCTAATCTGCCCTCTTTTTCAAGATGATCATTTACCTCAGCCTCAATAATTTCAGCCGGCAGTGGAATATCAATGGTGCTAATCAATTTTTCCACCAACAGATCCCGCGCTTGAGCACCCTGCTCCATCTGCTTAACTCGTGAAAGCCGCTTTGAAAGATCAGCCTTAAGCTCTGTTAAAGTTTCAAACTCGGAAGCAAGTTTTGCAAACTCATCATCAACCGGTGGCAGCTCACGCTCTTTTACCGCCTTAACAGTTACCTTCACACTTCCGGTTTCACCCTCTGCCATGCCAACTAGAGCTGTGTTAAAACTTTTTTCACCATCTTTACTTAATCCAATAATTGCCTCATCTAAGCCATCAATCATTGAGGCACTTCCCACCTCATAAGAAAGATCATTAGCTACGCCACCATCTAACTCAACGCCATCTTTAGTTGCCACCAAATCAATGGTTACAAAATCACCCTTTGCCACAACCTTGTCAACAGTTTTTAATGTGCCAAAGCGAGTGCGCAACGACTCCACCTGCTCATCAATATCAACATCAGTCACCTTGACATCATCAACCTCAATTTTGATCTCAGAAAAATTAGGTAATTTAATATCAGGTCTAATATCAACCTCAACTGTGAAGGAAAACTTCTCATTATCAACTAGCTCAGTAATCTCAACATTGGGTCTGCCAATTACCAAAACATCATTATCTTTTGCAGCTTGGGAGTAAAAGGTTGGCAAGGATGCATTTATCGCCTCATCTAAAACCGCAGCTCGACCAACACGTTGGTCAATCATCGCAGCTGGAACCTTTCCTTTTCTAAAACCTGGGATGTTTATCTTTTCGCTCAAGCTCTTATAAGCACCATCAATGTGTGGAGATAACTCAGCAAAGGGCACATCAATTGAAAGCTTTACGCGAGTTGGTGAAAGTTTCTCAACAGCACTTTTCAATTAAATCTCTCCCTTGGTTAATTTCAACTTTAGAAATTGGTCGGGGCGGAGGGATTCGAACCCACGGTCTCCTGCTCCCAAAGCAGGCGCGCTAGCCACTACGCTACGCCCCGAAGGCTGAAAGTCTAGAGGGTGATTTTCCCTTCTCCTAACCAAAGTAATAAGGTATGACCTGCTACCGCATACCAAGTTATTCTTGGCGATGAAGTAGCAGATCACGCAACAAATTTGCGGGTGTAGCTCAATGGTAGAGTTCTAGCCTTCCAAGCTAGCTGTGCCGGTTCAATCCCGGTCACCCGCTCCATTCTTAGTTAATAGAACCTACTTCTTGAATTACTGCGGTTCCATTCAAAGTAACAGTTTTGCCCGTACCTCGGCCATCTTTAACAACTACTGATAGTGCCGAGTTACTGGCCACTGAAACAGTTCCAACAATCATGTAGGACATGCGATTGTATTCACCTGTGCCATCAAAACTTGGTTCAAACCCGTAACTGTAGTCGTAGATTATGGACGCTGCCCCATCGCTACATTTTAATTCTGGCGAACTTCTGAAGTTTGCAACATCGATTGCCATTCTTCCACTTATGGCAATACTAAAAAAATATTTTTTTCCAGCAAGCAAATTTCCAAATGATGCTGATTCAGAACCACCGCCAATTGTTCCTGAAGCTAATGTCCACTGAGTTAAAGTCACTGATTGAATTGGTCCAGCGGCACCAGCATCACCTTTAGGTCCCGCAGGTCCTTGTGCTCCGGTGTCACCCTTTGGTCCAACACTTCCAGTTCCCGCTACACCTGCAGCACCTGTTTCACCTTTTGCTCCGGTTGCACCAGTATCACCTTTTGGTCCGGCAGGTCCTGCAGGTCCTGTTGCACCAGCTGCGCCAGCTGTTGCACTCGCTGTTGTTCCATTTTTTCCATCAACTCCAGAAGGACCAGCGGCACCTGTTGGGCCGCGAAGTGATGTTGGAATTGGCCAACGTTTGTTTGCTTTAGGACCATAAAAATTCATGGTTTTTAAATCTATATAAAAATCACCATCGATACCAAGGGAAGCAGCTGGCACACCATTACCACTTCTAATTGTGTTGGTAGTAGCTGCATTAGCTCTGCCAGCGGCAATTACATTTGCTGGAGTTAATTGATTGAGAAATACACTTACTAGGATTACTGAAACTACTTTGGCCTTTAGATTATTAATCGCCATGTTAACCATTCCATCCCCCCTTATTGGGGTCTAATGTCAAAGCCTGATTGGCTTTGTACTGGAATAAGGGTCGACTTGGTTACGCAGCGTGACTAGAGAGGTAGCACCCAGATAGAAATACTCACACACAAATCTCAGGTAAATGGGTGCTAGCCCTCCTAACATTGGATATAAAATAAAGATATTGAATTAACTCTGACCTAGCACTCAGTTGTCTTAGATAATTCCCCCAGCATGTTGGAGTTATCTACTCACATCAGGTGCAGAAGGTACTTGTAGAAACGAGGATCGATGAATAAGAAACTAGTTGCAGCAATTGCAACAGCTGCAATTGCGCTAACTGTTTCAGGTGGTGCGGTGGCATCAGCTGATGATCAAATGGGCCGCAAAGGTGGAGAGAAAATTACTTCCCTTCTTTCAACCTTGGTAGCAAATGGCACGATCACCCAATCTCAAGCAGATGCAATCACAAAGGCTGCCCAAGCAGCACGTGTGGCCGGCAAAGCTAAGTTTGATAAAGATCGCGCAGCACTTGATTCAATTATCACCTCAACTCTTGGTATCTCATTAGATACTTTAAAAACCAGAATGAAGGCTGGTGAAACCCTTTCAGCAATTGCAGGGGATAAAAAAGATGCATTAATTAACGCCTTGATCGCAGAGATCAATAAGCAAATTGATGCAGCGGTCAGTGCTGGCAAGTTAACAGCTGCCCAAGCAACTGCTCAGAAAGCAAAAACTACCGAGCGCGTGAACGATATGGTTAATAAATTAAAGCCAATGGGTCACAAAGGCGGTAAGGCTGCTGCTCGAGCATAAATAGTTCAATCTCCTCCTAGACACAACTGGCCCGGCTTACCAAAATAAGCCGGGCAGTTTTGTTTTCTGCCAAACTACCCACATGAAGATTCACATTGGAAGTGATCATGCTGGGCTTGAATTTAAAGCCAAAATCATTGAACACTTAAAAAGCAATGGCCATGATGTAACAGACCATGGTCCCCACCAATATGACGCATTAGATGATTACCCAGTTTTCTGTATTCCAACCGCGCAAGCAACTGCAAAGGATCCAAACTCATTTGGCATTGTGTTAGGTGGCTCTGGCAATGGGGAGCAGATAGCTGCAAATAAAGTTAAGGGTGTAAGGGCTGCGCTAGTTTGGTCAATTGAAACAGCCAAGTTAGCCCGGGAGCATAACAATGCCAATGTTATTTCTCTAGGTGGCCGTATGCATGATGAAGCATTCTGCCTGCAACTAGTCGATACCTTCCTAGCTACAAAATTTACTAATGATGAGCGGCATGTAAGAAGAATTTCTCAGATTGCAAAGTTTGAAGAAAATGGCAAGATTTAATTTTTAGTATATTTAAAATCTGTTACCTGATGTCCTTTTCGAAGCCCTTGACCTTCAAATTTTGAAAGTACTCGCCAGTTAGGCCTATCCACAACACCACCTGAAAAACAACCTGACTTATCAAATCTAACCTTTATCCAATCAGCATATGGCTGCCAATCAGTTGCAATATGGATGAAGCCGCCCGGCTTTAATTTCCTGCCCACCATCTCAATAAACTCACTCTGTACTATCCGTCTTTTATGTTGACGATTTTTTGGCCATGGATCTGGGAACAATAAGTGAATGCCATCAAGTGAGTTATCTGGAATGTGATTGGCTAATAAGTAGGTAGCATCTTCTCTAATTAATTTAATGTTTTCTAACTCCATCTGATTTATTAATATTAAAAGCGCAGCTAATCCAGGTGAGTGCATCTCAACTGCAACATATCCAACTTGCGGATTTGCTTTTGCAATTTGGGCAGTTGCCTCCCCCATGCCAGAGCCAATCTCCATAATAACTTTTGTTTTTTCTGGAAATATCTGATTTAAATTCAACTCTGATTTAATCTCAATTGCATACCGATCCCAGCTTTGAGCCATTGCCAAAGTTTGGGCACGGGTCATTCGATTGCCACGAAGCGAGTAACTTCGATTTGAGGCTCGCTCCATCTTGGCTTAACCTGCAATCTCTGCTTGGATACAGACTTCAACAATATTAACTAGCCAATTATTGCTTACCTTTAGGGAGATGATGTGCCAGGTTTAAACTCAACAAGAGTCGAATCTGCCGAGCGCTCTGCCCATCTTGCCATTGATAGTTATGACCTCAGCCTTGATCTAACCCAAGGTGAGAGCATTTTTACCTCAATCACCAAGATTAATTTTACTTGTAATACTCCAGGCTTTTCTACATTTATCGATGCTGTTGGTGAGAGCGTAATTTCGGCAACCTTAAATGGCACTTCTGTTGATACCTCAAATTATGATGGCGAGAGCATCTTTATAAATAACTTAGCAAGTGAAAATGAGTTGATCATTCATATGAATGGTGCCTACTCAAAAACTGGTGAGGGATTGCAACGATCAGTTGATCCAGTTGATAATGAGGTTTACCTCTACTCACAAGGTGAAACAGCTTTTATAAGAAAGATGTATCCATGTTTTGATCAACCAGATTTAAAGGCAACCTTTACATTAACTGTTACCGCACCCGATCATTGGCAGGTAATCTCAAATAATCCAGTTAAAGAAAAGATTGCCTTAGATGATAAGAAAGCAAAGTGGAGTTTTACCACCACGCCAAGAATTTCAACCTACATCACCGCTTTAATTGCAGGTCCCTACTACACCGTTAGCGATGAGTATGTTGGTAAAAAACGTGTGCCACTTGGCATCTACTGCCGAAAATCCTTAGCTAGCTCATTAGATCCAGAGGATATTTTCCTAATCACCAAACAAGGCTTTGCCTACTTTGAAAAAGTATTTGGTCTTGAGTATCCATTTGAAAAGTATGACCAAATCGCTGTGGTTGATTTCAACTGGGGTGCTATGGAAAATGCTGGCGCAGTTACCTTCTTGGAAAGACTTTTAGTATTTAGATCCAAAGTAACAGAGAGAATGTATAACGCGCGGGCAAACACAATCTTGCATGAGATGGCCCATATGTGGTTTGGAAATATGGTCACTATGAAGTGGTGGGATGATCTTTGGCTAAATGAATCATTTGCTGAGTGGTCTTCATACCTTGCCATGGTTGAAGGAACTAGATTTAAAAACTCTTGGACAGGATTTAACCAGGAGCGAAAGAACTGGGCATACCGCCAAGATCAACTTAGCTCAACCCACCCTATTGTCACCGACATGGTTGATATCGATACTGTGGCTGGAAACTTTGATGGCATCTCATATGCCAAAGGCGCCTCGGTATTACAGCAATTAGTAGTTCATGTTGGCCGAGAAAACTTTATCTCTGGATTACAAAAATACTTTGCAAAGCATGCCTTTAAAAACACCACCCTAGATGATCTATTAACGGAGCTAACTATTAGTAGTGGCCGTGATTTAAAGCCATGGGTTTCAACCTGGCTTCAAACTGCAGGTGTTAACACACTTCGCCCATCCCTTGAGATTGAAAATGGGAATTACAAATCCATCTGCGTTATTCAAGAGGCCCCAACCATGCCTGTTGGGTCAAAGGAACTTCGTCCCCACCGATTAGCAGTTGGTCTATATGACATAGTTTCAGATCGAGTAGTACTGCGTAAATCAGTTGAGCTAGATGTTAGTGGTGAAAAAACTGAGGTGAGTGAGCTATCAGGTGAGAAGGTTGCGGACCTACTTCTTATTAATGATCGCGATCTTTCCTATGCCAAGGTTAGATTTGATGAAAGATCTATTGCAACATTAAAGGCCCACCTTGGAAAAATTGATGATTCACTAACTAGAGCCCTTTGCTGGTCTGCTGCTTGGGATATGTTGCGAGATGCAGAGATAAGCGCATCTGATTTTATTGATATCGCACTTGCTGGGCTGCCGGGTGAGGATGACATTGCAACTGTCACAATCATTGCAAATCAATTAGTAACTGCAGTTGAACTTTACTCAGCCCCATTTAAACGAGACTCTGCCCGACTTAAGGTTGGTAATGCTTATGAGAAGATGTTAAATGCTGCAAAGCCAGGAAGTGATCACCAACTTCAATTTGCTAGAAATCTAACCTCATTTGCGTCCAGTGCTGAACACAATGATCTGATCAAAGATCTATTGGATGGAAAGTTGGCAGGCCTTAAGGTTGATGCTGATTTAAGGTGGACATTTGTAATTGCACTTGCAGAGCGCGGCTTGATGGATCAACAAGCATTAGCCGCAGAATTACTTAAAGACAACACCTTAACTGGCCAGCTCTCCCATGCCACCGCACTTGCAGCGCTTCCAACTCCAGAGGCAAAAGCACAAACTTGGAAATCAATTACAACTGAGGAGATATCAACCTCACAACGTGAGGCAAAGATTGCCGGCTTTATGCGAGCACTTCACCGGCCACTTCTTGCCTCCTATGTTGATCCTTACTTTGATCTACTACTTGAAACCTGGGGCAAAAAATCATATGAGGTAGCAAGTAAGTTTGTGATGGGAATGTATCCAACTTTTATTACTACCCAAGCAACCTTAGATAAAACGATCACTTGGTTAAATACCACCGGAAAAGATGGCCAAGCAGGATTGGTTAGATTAGTTTCTGAAGGAAGAGATGCGTTAGAGCGAGCGCTAAAGGTTCAAGCAAAAGATAAGTAATTACTCAATATGAGTAAGAGATACCGGCTTTGCTTTTTTCTTTGATCTTGTTTCCTTTGCGGTGATGTATGCAAAGAATGAGATACCAAGGAATAAAACTGTTGGAGCAATTACAAAATAGGTAAGGGTCTGTAAAACAGTTAAGCCCTCTCCTGCAAATGTGCCATCTTCAATCATGCGCTTGCCGCTCCCATCGCCTCTACCCCAAATGGTTTCAAATATGGAATCCAAATTCGATCAGGTTTTCCAGTTCCCAATATACGCCAAGCCGCCCCTACTGGTTCACGTGGGGTGTGACGTAGGCGCCAACCTAGATCTTTTAAAGTTTTATCAGCTTTAAGGTGATTGCACTTATGACAGGCTGAAACCACATTCTCCCAATTATGTCCGCCACCTCTAGATCTTGGAATCACATGATCAATGGAGGTTGCAGTCACACCACAGTAAACACATCGATTGTTATCTCTAGCAAAGATTGCTCTGCGAGATAGTGGCACTGCATGTCGATATGGAATCTTCACAAATTTATTTAACTTAATAACAGAGGGCAATGTGATTGAACCGCGGGCATAGGTAAGGACACGATCTGAATCTTCAACACTTAGCGCGCGCTGATTTAGGACGAGGATTAACGCTCGCCTTTCTGATACGACACCTAGTGGCTCGTAGGTGGCGTTCAGTACCAAAGTTTGTGACACTGAAAACTTTCTCCCTTTTAGGCAGCGCGTGGCTCGAGCTGCGTAGGTATATCTTGCCCGAGGTTTGGGAAAAAGACAGCATTTCTAAGCAGATTCCTTCTTACAATTGGGTTAAGGTTTTCCTTAAATCACCATGAAACTGCCAAAAAACTTCGACTCTGCCCTTGATTGGTTCACCGGGGCGCCGTTAAACATCACCGTGGTAATAATCCTTGCCATCACCATCTCAAGATTTGGGCAACGATCAATCACCCGGTTAATGAACAAGGTGGCAAGTGCTGATCTAATTCCTGGTCCAAAAAGATCTGGGGTTAGACAAAAGGAGCGGGCTAAAACAACTAGCACAGTATTGCGTTCAACTTTAAATGGTGTTATCTGGTTGATTGCAATCTTTATGATCCTAGCTGAGTTTGGTTTAAATCTTGGGCCCCTTATTGCATCTGCTGGAGTTATTGGTGTTGCCCTAGGTCTTGGCGCCCAAACATTGGTACGCGATATTTTATCTGGCATCTTTATGTTGGTTGAAGATCAATATGGTGTTGGCGACAAGGTTGACGTGCTTGAGATTCAAGGCGTAGTTGAAACTGTTGGGCTAAGAATTACAACTGTTCGAGATGCTAAAGGCACTATTTGGTATCTACGAAATGGCGAAATATTAAAGGTTGGAAATAAGTCTCAGCCTAAATCTAAGAAGTAAATTAAGGGTTAAATACTTTAACTAAAATTTGAGCAATCATAGACACACCTTTGTCCCATTCAACGCCATAAATTTTAGTAAAGGCTTTCTCATAACTTAAACCTTCTCCAACTAGCTGGCTAAGTTGCATCGTTGAGGATGGGCCAGCAAGTGCTGTTAGAACTTCAGTGATAGCCATTCCGACATCATAAATTCTTGCGCCATCATATTTATCCCACGCGGCACCCCCATAGGTGTATCCACCTTTAGGACTTATAAACTCTGTTAACCACTCAACATCTGGCTTAACGGTATAGACCAAGGTTCCTATGACTGACTCGCGAGCCTCTAAATACTTCTCATAATTATCAAAGTAAATTGCAGCATTCTGTGCAAATGTTGCTTCACCTTCAAATTGCCATCGAGGAAGATTTCCTAGATATTTTCCTTGCTGAGAGTCTTGAATGATATGAGTGTACTCATGAGCCTCAATTGGGCCTTCAGTGTTGTTCTTGGTTTGTTTACCCCAATCACTCGAACTTAAAATTACAAGAGCACTTTTTTTATCAAAAGATGTCATAGCACTTGCCCCACGGCATTGAATTTCGCTGGGACACATTTTACTCGCCTCTCTTTTCTGCCAGTCTTGAATTGCAGAACCATAAAATTTATTAACCTGTGCTTGTGCCCAATCAACATCTTTTCGTTCAAAATATACAAATTTTGTAGGAATCTGTTTTTCAAAATCAAGATACAGCCTTGATGCAAGATTTATCCCACCTGCTGGATTTGTGTTATCAGCAATAGTTTTTGGTCCAACTTCAATTGTAAATTCAGCTTTAGAAGTCGTGTTTTTGATTATTTGATCAGCGCTCTTCTTCCATGCCCAGTAAACAACGGAGTTTGGATTTTCAAGCATATCTTCAAAACTTTTTGGCTCTGCTGGTATTTCAAATTTAGGTGCAGTTAATTCAGGTTCTGTATTTGCGCAACCTGTTAAGAAACTAACGGTCAGAATAATTACAAATAAAGAAGTTATTCTTTTTTTACTTGTCCTCATATGCCTTCCGGTGCGTTGATCATGGCAGCGGCTGCTGCCTCCAAATACTCCCACAACTCAGCTTTTAAATCATCAGCGATTTCTAACCCATTAACCGCATCCTTCATGCAGATCAACCAGGCATCATGTTCGATCCGTGAGATATGAAATGGTGCATGGCGCATCCGCAATCGTGGGTGGCCTCGCTCTTCACTATAAGTTGTTGGTCCACCCCAATACTGCTCTAAAAACATTTGTAATCTTCTTCCTGCGCCATGCAAATCATTTTCTGGATACATCGGGCGAAGAATTGGATTTACTGCAACTAAGGCATAAAAGTGTGAGACTAAATCATTAAAGGTTTTCTCACCCCCCACTCTTTCATAAAAAGTTGTGCTCATGAGTTAACTTTTTCTTTTAAAGTAATTTGTAGGACAAAGTAGCTAGTAATTACACAAAGGATTCCAGTCACATAAAAAGCTGCTGCGTAATCGCCAAATTTAATTCTAAGAACTGCTGCGCCAAAGGCTGCGATCGCTCCCCCTATTTGATGTGCTGCAAAGACCCAGCCATAAATGATTGCTCCCTTTTCAGGGGTTAATACCTGACGGCATAACAACACTGTTGGCGGCACTGTTGCCACCCAATCAAGACCATAGAAAATAATGAAAACTAAGGTTGATGGATGCAAGGTTGAGAAGAGAATTGATGGCAGTAAAAATAATGAAAGGCCACGAAGTAGGTAGTAAAAGAAGAGAAGTTTTCTAGGATCAATTCGATCTGTTAAGTAACCAGAAAAAATTGTTCCCACCACATCAAAGACGCCAATTAATGCAAGCAGTGATGCAGCAGTAACTACTGGCATGCCATGATCATGGGCGGCTGGAATAAAGTGAGTACCAATTAAGCCACTAGTTGATAGCCCGCAAACAAAAAATGAGCCAACTAAAAACCAAAAGTTTCTAACCTTTGATGCAGCCTTTAATGTGTCAATTGCATTTTTTGCCGCATTTGTCTTTTGCAAGACAGGTGGAGTCCAATCCTCATCTGCGCCATATGGGGTTGTTCCAATACTTTGTGGATCCTCTTTAAGGAAAAAGAAAATTAGCGGCACCATCAAATAAGCACCAAGTGCAATAACTAAAGATGAGGCGCGCCAACCTGGATCTTGGGCTAACTTTGATAAACCAGGTAAAAATACCAACTGACCAGAGGCAGCAGCTGCAGTTAATATTCCAACCACCAAGCCTCGTCTTTTCACAAACCATCTATTCGCAATTGTTGCGGCAAATACCAGCGCCATCGATCCGGTTCCAACGCCAACTACTACTCCCCAAAGCAACATCAAATGCCAGCTCTGGCTCATCCAAATTGTTAGCAATGCCCCAGTTCCAACCGTGGCAAGGGCTGCCATTACTACTTTGCGAACGGTGAAGCGCTCCATTAAAGCAGCTGCAAAGGGTGCAGTTAATCCATAAAGCAAAACATTTATTGCAACAGCGAGTGAGATTACATCCCGGCGCCAACCAAAATCTTCCTCAAGTGGCAGGATTAAAACTGAGGGTGCACTTCTAAAACCAGCTGTTGCAAATAAGGTACCAAAGGTAATGCCAGCAACTATCCAGGCTGGGTGAATCCGATTTTTAACCATCAATTATGAGATTAAGTATTGGTTTAAGAAAGCTCTTTCAACATCATTAATTGGCCGAGGTTTCATCATCTTAATATCAATCATCACTTGAACAGTTTTCATCTTTGCAAAAACCACACCATCTCTAACAACCTCATATGCAACTGTAAAGGAGGTGTTGCCGATGTTTTCTACCCATAGATTTACATCATAATCAACACCAAATTTAGTAATCGGTATTAAGTAATCAACCTCAGAGTGAGCAACTGTCATCTCAACCAAAACAGAGCCAGGATCCTTTGGTGCAAATTGTTTGCCGCCCCAATCAACTCTGGCAAGCTCTGAGTAGGTAAGGTAGACCGCATTATTTACATGTCCAAATGCATCAAGATCTGCCCATCTGACAAAAACCTTGCTTGTAAATTTCATTTACAACTCCTGCTTATCTAGTTAACTTACGATAGGTAGCACGGTGCGGACGGGCTGCATCAATACCAAGACGAGCAATCTTATTCTCCTCATAACTTTCAAAGTTTCCTTCAAACCAGAACCATTTTGATTCACCCTCATAAGCCAAGATATGAGTTGCTACCCGGTCTAGGAACCAACGATCGTGGGAGATCACCACAGCACATCCTGGAAACTCAAGTAAGGCATTCTCTAATGAACCAAGTGTTTCAACATCTAAATCATTTGTTGGCTCATCAAGTAGTAAAAGATTTCCACCCTGCTTAAGAGTTAGCGCAAGATTTAATCTATTTCGCTCTCCTCCTGATAAAACTCCTGCTGGTTTTTGTTGATCAGGTCCTTTAAATCCAAAGGCTGAAACATATGCCCGGCTTGGCATCTCAACATTGCCAACCTTGATGAAATCAAGACCATCAGAGACAACCTCCCAAAGTGATTTCTTTGGATCAATTCCACCGCGGGATTGATCAACGTAGGAGATCTTTACCGTCTCACCAACCTTAACCAAACCAGAATCTGGCTTTTCCATTCCCAAAATTGTTTTAAACAATGTTGTCTTACCAGCACCATTTGGCCCAATCACGCCAACAATTCCATTGCGAGGCAATGTAAAAGATAGATCATCAATCAAAATCCGATCATCAAAACCTTTAACCAGATTTTGGCACTCAACCACAATGTCACCAAGACGTGGTCCTGGTGGAATTTGAATCTCTTCAAAATCTAACTTACGAGTTTTATCAGCCTCAGCTGCCATCTCTTCATACCTGGCAAGACGGGCTTTAGATTTTGTCTGTCTGCCCTTGGCATTCATCCTTACCCACTCAATCTCTTCCTTCAAACGTTTGGCGCGCTTTGCATCCTTTTGTCCTTCAACCTTCATACGAGCTTCTTTGGTCTCTAAATAAGTTGTGTAGTTTCCTTCATATGGATAAGCACGACCACGATCTAACTCCAAGATCCATTGCGCAACATTGTCTAGGAAGTATCTATCGTGAGTAATAGCAACCACAGTTCCTTCATACTTACTTAAATGTTGCTCAAGCCAAAGCACAGACTCAGCATCCAAATGGTTGGTTGGCTCATCCAGTAGTAGTAGATCTGGTTTTTGCAGAAGTAATTTACAAAGTGCAACTCGGCGTCGCTCACCACCAGATAAAACCTTCACATCCGCCTCAGGTGGTGGACAGCGAAGTGCATCCATTGCCTGCTCTAATTGTGAATCCAAATCCCAAGCATTGCGGTGATCTAGCTGCTCTTGCAATGTTCCCATCTCAGCAAGCAGCTTGTCATAATCTGCCTCTGGGTTTGCCATCTCTTCACTGATTGCATTAAATCTATTTAATAGACCAATTGTCTCCGCCACACCCTCTTGCACATTCTCTAAAACATTTTTATCCTCATTAAGTGGTGGCTCTTGTAACAAGATGCCAACTGAGTAACCAGGTGTTAAATAAGCTTCACCATTTGATGGTTGTTGTAACCCGGCCATGATCTGAAGCACCGTTGACTTACCAGCACCATTGGGACCAAGCACGCCAATCTTGGCGCCAGGTAAGAACATCAAAGTGACATCATCAAGAATTACTTTGTCACCATGCGCCTTACGCGCCTTTTTCATCGTATAAATAAACTCGGCCATAGGGTCAAACCTTACCTGTTGTGATCGGTAGACTTACCCCGTTCAAATAATGCGCCTGTAGCTCAGTCGGATAGAGCAACTGCCTTCTAAGCAGTAGGTCGCAGGTTCGATTCCTGCCAGGCGCGCTTTTGAAGGTTTATCTAGGTATTTGGTTTGAATGAGCAGGTTAAGGATAAAATTTAGTTATGGAAGCAATAATTACTGCACTTGCTATTTTGGCAATTCTATTTTTTGCAAAGAATGGATCTAGTAAGCGCAAGTAAAACTTAGGATTCCTTTAATTAAGAATCAAAACCCAAACCAAGCCGGTCTAATACTCGAAGCCAAATATTTCGCTTTCCGCCATTTTTATCTGCTCTAGTAATTGCCCATTGGGTTAATCTGATAAATAAAAATCTAAATGGCTCAGGTGGGAAGGGAATTGGTTTGTGTTTAACCATAGACAACTGCGTTGCCTCACTTTCAACACCATCTAGTAAATCAAGCATTACCGATGCGCCAAATCTTGTAGTGGCAACACCTAAACCGGTATAGCCCAAAACATATGCAACCTTGTCCCCTAATGCTTGCCCCCAAAAAGGTGAAAACCTTGAGCAGGTATCAATCGCACCACCCCAACCGTGGGTAAATTTAATTCCAGCTAATTGCGGGAAGGTCTTAAAGAAGTTTGATGCCAGCTTTGCATAGGTTTCAGGACGTGCTTCATACTCAGCTCGAACCTTGCCTGCATAGTTATAAATCGCATCATAACCACCCCATAAAATCTCATTCTCTTTTGTTAGCCGGTAGTAATGGAATTGATATCCAGCATCAGATAATCCTTCTCGCCCCTTCCAACCAATACTGTCTAATTGCTCCTTAGTTAATGGCTGAGTTACTAATTGAAAGTCATATACTGCAATTACATACTTTCTTGCACTCTTAACAAGTGGGGTATAGATATTGGTAGCCAGAGCAACCTTATTAGCCCTGATTGATCCATAAGCACTTTTAACAATTACCTGATCACCATCATCAATTAACTCCTCAACCTTGGAGTTTTCATAAATTTTAACTCCCAATGAGAGGCATACCTTCTCTAATCCCCAAACCAATCTAGCTGGATCAACTAAGGCTGTGCCATCATGATCAAATAAAGCGCCTTCATAAATTGGTGAATTCACCAATGCTCTAATCTGATCCTTATCCAATACCTCAACATGATCACCAGTCTTATTGCGAGCAATCGCCTCTTCCTTTAACCCTTCCATCTGCCATGGAGCAACCGCCATTCGCAGCTCACCATTTCTTTCAAAATCACAATCAATCTTGTATTTTTTTATGGTCTCTTCAATCGCATCAAGATTTTCTCTTCCAAGTCTTTCAATTACCGCCATCTCATCTGGAAAACGGGTGTAACCATTAACAAAGCCATGAGTTAGCGATGCGTTACAAAAACCACCATTTCGACCAGATGCACCATTTCCAGTCTCGCGCATCTCAATGATTACCACTTCACGATTTGGATCTCGCTCCTTTGCTAAAAGTGCGGTCCAAAGGCCGGTGTAACCGCCACCAACAATGCAAAGATCGGTTGTGATGTCACCAATTAAAGCTGAGTGAGAACTAGGTTCTAATGGATCTGCATCCAACCAATAAAGAGCAGGTTGCAGATCAGCTAATGATTTAAGAACAATTGGATCGATGGCTGGCATGGGCTGACTCCGGTGCGAACCGGATTCCACCCCTTTGCGTAATTAAAAGTGGCCCGGGTCCTCCGGAGTCCACACCCATAACGCAGATCTTTATCTAGCAATCTGTGGTTCGTTACAGTTACAAATCCAATTCTACCCTAGGTGATTGCTTAAATCCAATTACCTAGATAAATACGGCAATAACAATGTTTGCGGTGGTAAGAAGGGTCATAACCCCCCACACTCTATTTGATAACACACTCTTTTTAATATTTAGATAACCAAGCGCAAGGATGCCAATTAAAACAGTACTTTTTATTGCAACCTTCACATGATCTAACACCTCAACGGTTGGATCATCGGCATGCATCATTTGGTTTATGCCAACCATTACGACCCCGGCAATAAACATCAGCCAAGTGCTATGCATTACCAATTTTTGAAGTTGTTTCGGCTTATTTGGTATTTGAGCAAGTAAGCCACCAAGTAATCCAGCTAAGCCAATAAAGTGAAGAACTAAAAATAAGTTATAGATATTTTCCATGCTTTTAATATTACTCCTTGCGATGAAAAAACCCCCACACCTAGGAGAGTGCGGGGGTTTTAAAGTTAGCTAATTACTTGATCTTAGCTATCTGCTCTTTTGCCTTTGTGTATAAGGAGCCAGTGATCTGAGCAAAGCCCTTCTCTGGATACTTATTTGGGCACTTATCAAGGATGTAAGTTAGAAACTCTGATACAACCTTTTGCTTCTCAGCATCTTTTCCAGATGCATAGGCAAGTGCGTATGAGGCAGTTCCAATTGGATAAGCACCTTTAATTGATTTAACAAAATCAACATCTACGGTGCCATTTTCCTTAATTGTTCCGCCACCTAGGAATGCTGAAGTTCCAGCTGAATCTGGCGCAACAAACTCACCCGCTGCATTTTGAACATAAGCAACCTTTAGTTTGTTGTCAGTAGCAAAGCTAAGCTCAGAGTAAGTGATCGCTCCAACTTTTCCTGCAACACCAGATGCAACCTTTGCTGAACCAGATTCACCCTGGAAGTTAAAGCGTGATGCAACATCTACCGGCATTGCATTTGTGAAGGTTGTGTTTTGATTCTTTGGCCAAGCAGTTGGATTCTTAACAGCATTGGCACCCTTTAGAAATCTTGTGAAGTTCTCTGAAGTTCCAGATGAATCACTTCGGTAGTAAACGGTAATTGGGGTATTTGGTAGGGAAACGTTTACTTCCTTTTCAAGATACTTGGTAATAGTAGGAGTTCCATTCTTATCAAGTACTGGAACTGTCTTGCTCACATTCTTACCATTCTTATCTTTAACAGTTACCTTCTTGGTCTTAAATACTGGGACTTTTACAGTTCCATTGTTTACTGTTCTGATAATTGGATCATTCCACTTTGTAATCTCACCTGAGAAAATTCGAGCAATCGTCTCTGGGGATAGATAGATTGGCTCTTTAACTGTTGGCAAGTTATACATAAGTGCAATAGGAGCTGCATAAACTGGTGCATAAATTAGGTTTGCTGGAGCACCAGATGAATATGGTGCATCAGAGCCAGCGAAATCAACTAGGTTGCCGGTGAAATCTGAGCGACCTTTTCCTGATCCGCCACCGGTGTAGTTAACGGTGTGGCCAGAATCTTTTGCAAAATCGACTTTGCATGAATCAATTAGTGGCGCTGCAAATGTTGCGCCGCTGCCATTAATTGCACCTGCAAATGCCGGTGAGGCACCTACAAGCAAAAATGAGGTAACAATTGCACCGATGGCAATTGATCTACGTGATTTCATTTACTTTTCCCCTTTGATTTAAGTACATCCTTGTACTCAAAAAGTAGTCGGGGCCAATAAACAAATAGGATGGTTTTGGCTAACTAAATGTGGCAGTTAGGTTAACAATTGGTATACAACCAAAAGCCAATTACCGCCTCAGATTGCAGTTGGTTTAGCCAAAGCGACCTGAGACATAATCCTCAGTTCGCTGCTCCTTAGGGTTTGAGAAGATCTGTGAGGTTGAACCAACCTCAACTAATCGACCAGGACCGCCATCAGATAAGAAGAAGCCGGTGTAATCAGATACCCGTGCTGCCTGTTGCATGTTGTGAGTAACAATCACAATGCTCATAGAGGAGGAGAGCTCTCTGATTGTCTCCTCAATTCGAAGTGTTGATCCTGGATCAAGTGCTGAACATGGCTCATCCATCAATAAAACCTGTGGATTTACCGCAAGTGATCTTGCAATACAAAGTCTTTGTTGTTGGCCACCAGATAACGCACCGCCATACTCATCTAGGCGATCCTTAACCTCATCCCATAGCCCTGCTCTTCGCAAGCAGCTCTCTAACAACTCTTCTTGGTTATTCATCTTAAGTTGGGCAAGCTTTAAGCCAGATAAAACATTCTCTTTAATTGTCATAGATGGGAATGGATTTGGCTTTTGAAATACCATACCAATTCTTAATCTAATCTTGGTTACATCCACCCCTGGCTCATAAACATCTTTGCCATCTAGGAAAACCTCACCAGCTAAGGATGCGGTTGGGATGAACTCATGCATACGATTTAAAATTCGAATAAAGGTTGATTTACCGCAACCTGATGGCCCAATTAATGCAGTGACTGTGCCGGTATAAAAATCTAGGGAGATATCTTCCAGCACATGCTTTTTACCAAACCAGGCATGAATGCTTCGTGCCTCAAGGCCAGTTGAGCCAACTGTATTGGCAGTTTGGCTTTGCAATCGATTGGCAGCCACATCTGCCAGTGAGCTAGGTGAAACCTTGCCACTTGCCTTTGCAACCTGCGCTTTTGCTGTCTTCATACTTTCCTCCCCATTTGCCCTTGAATCATCATTGCTTGTCATTACTTCTTAACCCCCTTGGATCTGCCAAAAAATCTTGCTAGTGAGAAGAAGATAAAGACCACGATCATAAGCACTAATACCCCAAGCCAGGCTCTGCTGATTGATTCAGGGTTTCCTAATGAGTAATTTTTCCAAACATAATATGGCATCGCACTTGAGTTGCCGCTAAATGGATTTAGGTTAATTGCATCAGCGCCACCAATTGTTAAAAGCAATGGGGCAGTCTCACCCGCCACTCGTGCAATTCCTAAAATAACAGCGGTAACTAGACCACTTTTTGCCGCTGGAATAATAATCATTGCAACTGTGCGCCATTGAGTGGCACCGAGGGCTAAACCTGCCTCACGAAGATCTGGTGGAATAAGTTTTAAAACCTCCTCCGAAGTTCTTGCAACAGTTGGAATCATCAAGATGGCAAGTGCGCCAGCGCCTGCAACCGCGTTATAGGAGTTACCCATATTGATCATCCAGATTGCATATATAAATAATCCGGCCACAATCGATGGAATACCGCTCATTGCTTGAATAAAAAATCTCACCAATCCAGCAAATCTTCCCTTAACCTCAACGATATATAAAGATGCCAAGATGCCAACTGGTGTGCTTAAGATTGAAGCTAAGACCACCACATATAAGGTGCCAATTAATGCATGAAGTAATCCGCCTTCGGTAAGGGGTGAATCAGAGGAGGTAAGGGACATATCTTTTGTGAAGATGCCAAAGGATAGGCCGCCAATTCCTAATCTAAATATCTCATACAAAATCGAAAAGAGCGGAATGATTACAAATGCAGATGCAATATAAACCAAGACCGTGGTAGTTGAATTAAGCGCAGCTTTTTTATCTCGTCTTATTCCACTTACCAAAGATGAGACCACAATTGACATAATGATTAAAACAATTGCAAAGCCAAGCTTTCCCTTAAGTGGGGTCACGGCAACAATAAGTAGGGTTGAAACAGCTGTAAAGAGTGCACCTAATACCTCTGGAAGCAAATTCTTTAGTTTTGGCCGCCAAGGCTTTTGCGGGCTAACCTGCGAAATTACTTGAGTCATTACCCTTTTCTCGCAGTTCTATTAATAATTATGTTGGCGATAAAGTTAACAATTAATGTAACTAGGAATAAGACAAAGCCAGCTGCCATAAGAGCTTTAAGCTCTGGCGCATCTGCCTCACCAAATTTATTAACAATCATTGAGGCAACATTGCCACCTGCGCTAAGCAGTACCTCAATTCTTATGTCATAAACTAGATTTAATACTGTGTAGACAGCAACAGTTTCACCGAGTGCTCTTCCTAAACCAAGCATCGCTCCACCAACAACACCACCTGCGCCATATGGAAATACCACAGCTTTTATCATTGACCACTTTGTTGCCCCCAGTGCATAGGCTGCTTGGATTCGATCAAGTGGAGTTTGGGCAAAGACCTCACGGGACACTGAGGTAACAATTGGAATAATCATGATGGCAAGAACTAAACCTGCAATAAATGGGGATCTAGAGAAGGCATTTGCTGGCATATCAAAAAATGGAATAAACCCTAAGTACTTATGAATTAACTTTGCCCAATACTCTGCGTGGGGCATAAATACAAAGTATCCCCAAAGACCATAAACAATTGATGGGATTGCAGCCATTACATCCACCACTATCACCATTGGTTTTTTAAGCCACTCAGGTGCGTAGTAAGAAAGAAATAAAGCGGCCCCTACTGCAATTGGCACACCAAATAAAACAGCTAAAAATCCAGTAAGCAATGTGCCATACAACATTGCGCCAATTCCATAACTGGCAGCAGTTCCAGCATCTGGTTGAGCATCAACCCATTCAAAGCCGGTGAAAAAAGATAACCCTTCTGATTTAAAAACTCCAAAGCCGTTATAAACTAAAAAGAATGCAATTACTGCCAAAATAACAAGCGAAGATAAACCACCGGTAGTGACTACTGCGCGAAATACTTTGTCGGAAAATCTTGGTTTGGTGGTAATAACTCGAGCAACTGGTGGTGTTTTTGAAGGTACGGTTGCTGTGCTCACGAGGTAATCCTGCTGGCAGGTGAGATTTATTAGGCAGAATTTGGGTTAAGGCAAGGTTAACGAAGGGTGAAATCAAGCGTGGGCCTGATCCAATAGGCTTAGGGCATATGAGCCAAGATCTGCCAAACCTAATCTGGGTCGATTGTGAGATGACCGGGCTAGATATCAATAAAGATGCCCTAGTTGAGATCGCAGTGCTGGTAACAGATGCCCAATTAAATGTACTAGGTGAGGGTGTTGATCTGGTGATCAAATGTGATCAATCCAAATTAGATGGTATGGATGAGGTTGTCAAAACCATGCATGCAAACTCCGGCTTGATCAATGAGATCCCAAATGGCACAACCCTTGAAAAAGCAGATGAGGCGATCATCGCCTATCTAAAACGTTACGCACCCGCTGCTGGTAAATCACCACTTGCTGGAAACTCAGTTTATGTTGATCGCAGCTTTATCGCCCGGGATCTGCCGCAATTAAATGCATATCTGCATTATCGAACAATTGATGTTTCAACCATCAAAGAGTTAGCAAGAAGGTGGCACCCTAAAACCTACTTCGCCGCCCCACCAAAGGATGGCAACCACCGAGCATTGGGTGATATCAGAGACTCAATTGCAGAGCTTGATTACTACCGCAGCGCAATCTTTCTGCCTTAAAAATCTAGTAATTACCGCAACTAATGGTGAAAAAACTTTAGCTAAATTTGCCGTATCATTGGCAGGGCAATAAACATGGTGGGCGTAGCTCAGCTGGTAGAGCACCCGGTTGTGGTCCGGGATGTCGCGGGTTCGAGCCCCGTCGCTCACCCCACATTATCAAGTTGCTATTACTTACTGTTTTTAAACTAAAGATCCTCTAACACTAAATGCTTCAGCAACACGGGCAACTGAAACGATAAAAGCAGCAGAGCGTAGATCGGTCTTATACTTTTTAGCGGTCTCATTTACATTAACAAAGGCACTTTGCATTCTCACATCAAGCTCTGCGCGAAACTTCTCCTTTGGCCAGGAGAATTGTTGGATGTTTTGAGTCCACTCAAAGTAGGAGCCCATCACACCACCACTATTTGCCAAGATATCTGGCACGATCACAATATTATTTGCCCGAAGCTTCTTATCAGCGCTAGTCATAATTGGCTGATTCGCACCCTCGATGATAAAGGCGGCCTTTACCTTATCCACATTTGAATCATTAATAACATTACCCAGTGCTGCAGGTATCAACACATCGCAATCAATCTCAAGCACCTCAGCGGAACCAATTCGATTGTCACTTTTCACATCGGCCAAACTCTTCACATCAAAGATCGCCTTTATATCAATACCGTTTTTATCCACTATGCCACCTGACATATCAGAGAGTGCTATTACCTTCATGCCAAGCTCTTGGCAAACAAGGGCTGCATATCTGCCAACATTTCCAAAGCCCTGGATGGCAACAGTTGCACCTTGCACCTTTTTATTATTTTGCTGCAATGTTGCAGCAGTTATTTGGGCAACTCCACGACCGGTTGCCTCCTCTCGACCTGGAGCACCAAATAATCCAACTGGTTTACCAGTAACACATGCAGGTTGGAATCCCTCTAATCTATGAAACTCATCCATTAGCCAAGCCATAGTTTG